>NZ_JBEXKU010000008.1:0-126049 GCF_040609575.1 Streptomyces sp. NPDC004647
AGCTCCCGCGTCTCTCACTCAGTACGATCACCCTACAAGGACTGTTCAGTGCCCCAGAGACAGCAGGATGAATATCCGGTTTCAGGCCAACGGAGCAGAGCTCGAATGACCCACTTCTGCACGGGTATTGACACCAATACGGCCACCGTTCCGGTTGTCAGCTGAAGCGTTGGCGGAGAACGTCACCGAGTCGGCGCGCCACCACTGTGGCCGCACGCCGCTTTCAGCAAGCCCCGGGCACCGATGCTCTCCAGCACACTGAGCGTCCTGGCGCCTCACCATAAATGAAAATGATTTTCACAAGCAAGTCGAGTTGCCCCTGCCACTGCGCACGCCTCGCCGCTGTCCGCCGCCACAGCCGCCGATCGGCGAGCGCGCAACACGAACGGTGTCAGCGTTTCGCTACTCGATGGTGAACGCGCCGTGGGTGTGGGTCAGCCGAAGGAGCCGGGCGAGGACGTGAGGGACGGCGCGGAGCTGCAGCTCGGCACCGTGAGCCTTCGCCGTACGGGCGGCGGTCAGCAATACGGTGAGGCCAGTGCAGTCGCAGAACCGCAGGGACACAGATCGACGGTAATCCGTCTACACGTGGCGACGGCCTGGTGGAGGGCGGCGCGCAGCTCCGGGGCGGTAGCGACGTCCAGCTCCCCGGTCACGGTCACCTCGCAGATGTCAGGTCCTGACTGGCGGACCGCGACATGAAACGTGTCGAGCACGGACGCCCCCTCGCTGTGCTGGTGCGCCTGTGCTTCCAGGGAACGCCGGAGTCGGTGCAATGTCCACCATGGCGGCGGAGCAACCTCGCGACGCCGTCGTCGTCGAGCGGGCGTGTCGGAGCGCGGCTGGACGCAGCAGCCTCAGCCCGGTGATCTCCACCCGCGCACATCGTCGGCTCATCCTCTTGCGGCGGGCGCCAGCGGTTGCCGTGGCCTGCAAGGTGCCGTTCGAACGGTATCCGACATCTCGACTACGAGGTTTGACCGGTCAGCACCTCCAGAGCCCGCCACCGTTCGGCCTTGGGCACGCTGCCGTCCCTTACGAGCTGGTCGATCGCGGCCCGCACAGAAGCCGCCGTCTCCACCGGGATCTCCCGTACGCCGAACAACGTCTCCAGCGGCGCTGTGCCCTTGCGGTTCGCATCACCCGTTGCAGCGTCGAACCAGCCCTCGGCCAGCTCACCAAGGTGCCGCTCGAACACGGCGAGGATCATGCCCAGGGCCGTCGCACTGTTGCCGATCTTGTACGCGGCCCGCGAGGTCTCCAGCGCATCGAGCACCGGCTCGTACTGCTCCAGGCCAGCCACCCACCGCTGGTCCGCCGACCCCGTGGCCCGCGCGGCATCGAACGCGGCCTCGGCACGCTCCAGCTCGTCGGGCAGGAACATCAGCTGCACGCTGGCGAAGTCGAGGTTCGCCTCACCGAGACTGGAGACGTCCACCTTCTCCAACAGTTCCAACGCCTTGTCGTCCAGACCCGTGTACTGCCGCCACTCCACCGACTCCAGCTCGTCGTACAGCTCCTTGAGGATCGCCGGATCGTCCTGTCCCGCAATCGCGTTGTGCGAGAGCTGGAGCGCGATCTGCCGCTGACGGGCCAGCGGCTCGGCTACTGCATCCACCAGATCGTCCTCAGGCCGGCCTCGATCGCCGCCAGCGTCCGGTGATTGCCGGACAGCACGATCAGCCGCCCGCTCTCCGTGTCGTTCCACACCAGCGGCGTCGAGGCCAGGCACCCGTCACGCTTGATGTTCGCCGCCATGTGTCCGGCCGCGTCCGGCAAGGCGGCGGTCAGGCACTCGGTCAGCAGTGCGGACCGCCACGCCCCGGTCGGCCGCCGCCGCGGCGGGCCCGCGAAGAACGGTGAGATCTTCATCGGTACCTGTGGTTTGCGGGCGCCGCTCCGAGCAAGGAGTTCCACATAATGAGCCGCGATGGGCCCATGTTCCTCCGTGACCCGGTCGGCCTCGGTAGCTCGGCCACCATTCTTACTTCGCCGCTGGCCTTCAATAGCTCTATGTCTCCATCTTGCCGAAGTCCAGCAATGTGGGCCCCCAAGAAGTGGCCCTCCCTGCACAACGATGGCCAGGGTCTTCATAACGTGCCCGGGTAGTCACAGGTCATGAAGCGCCGAAGAACCGGGCGAGGGGTGCGGGACCGAGGGCTCGCCCTAGGTTCATTCGGCATCCCTCAACCCTTGGTGGTCGGCATGAATACTTCGATGGATGAAGAGCGCATGCTCGCGCAGATCGAACAACGCCTTGCTCGGGACGGGTTCCTGAGCTGCCTGCACGCATCGCATTTCGGTGCTTGGGGGGCCATCCGAGGAATCGAATCCGGCAGGCCCCAATGGGCTTGCGCCGACCGCATCAACGCTGACCCAGCGGGACCGGAGGGATCCATCCCGTAAAACGTCACGAGAAGGAGGCAACAAGTGAACTGCTTCGACTGCCATTCGCTCGGCCAAACGATGACCGCATTGGCCGTGTGCACCCTCTGCGGCGCAGGCCTGTGCCCTCTCCATGTCCAGGTAGAGAAACAGGAACTGCACGAATTCGCGGGCATGGGAAAGACCAGCCATGACCAGCCCGCTCGGCGGTTGGTATGCACCACGTGCGCCAAGGCTGAGCACAGCCCGTAACTCCTTTATACGGCCTGCTCCATGTGTTTCCGGCTCACTCGAGAGGGGCCCTTCGCAGGGGCACCCCCGATGTCTTCCGACCGTAGTGGGCCCCAAGAATCATGGCTAATTCCCCGGTACGACGGCGGTTACTGACTGCAATTCGCGTGCCGGAGCGCGCACGTCCACGTGGACCCGGCGGATACGTCTCACCTGGGCGGCAACGGGCCAGCAAGGGTCACGGGGGCTATTCTGGCAAACCGTATGCAGACTCGAATGGGCCCTGTTTCCAGGCTGAGAACCACTTCACAAGATTGAGGCGGAAGACAGCCATCACAGCGGTGAGGGGGAAGCCGCTTGGGACCACATCTGGCCACGCCTTACTCGCTGTTGTGACGCTCTCTCCGGGCATGCTTGGCGTGCCGGGACAGGGCTTGTCCAGGGGCCCCGGCGGCTGTCCTCACTGAAACCATGCGTGGGTGGAGAGCTCCGGGCGTACGCCGCGCTGAGCGCGGGCGAGGACGACGGCGCTGGAGAGGAGCCCGACGTGGCTGAGTGCTTGGGGATAGTTGCCGAGGAAGGAGCGGTCGCTGGGGTCGATCTGCTCGGCGAACAGGCCGAGCGGGCTGGCGTAGGAGCACAGTTTCTCGAATAGCTCGGAGGCTTCGTCGACGCGGCCTTGGCCCGCGAGGTTGTCCACGAGCCAGAAACTGCACAGCAGGAATGCACCCTCCGGCTCGTCGAGCCCGTCGGGTGAGTCCTGCGGCAGATAGCGGTACAGCAAGCCATCGCCCGCGCCGAGCCGTTCGGCGATCGCCCGCGTGGTGGCGACCATGCGCGGGTGATCGGCTGGGAGGACGCGTCTGAGCGGCAGGGCGAGGAGCGAGGCATCCAGTCCTCCACCATGACCGAGGTGTTCGGTGAGGGAGTTCATGCGCTCGTCCCACGCATCGCGGATGATCCTTCCGGTGAGGTGGCGGGCCTCCGTGGCCCAAGTGGTGCCGTCGCCCGGGAGGTCCAGGCGGGTGGTGAGCCGTGCCGCGCGGTCGAGCGCCACCTGGCACATCGCTGCGGAATACGTGAACGGGCGCCCGTGGGTGCGTACCTCCCAGATGCCGTGATCCGGCGTCTTCCAAGCGGTGCGGGCCTGTTCAGCCAAGTGGGCCAGACGATGCCACAGGTCATAGCTCAACGCTCCGCCCGTGGCCGCCCACTGGAAGGCGCAGTCCAGGATTTCCCCGTAGATATCGTGCTGCACCTGCTCGGCCGCGGCGTTCCCCCACCGCACGGGTGCGGAACTGCGGTAGCCCTCCAGTTCCTCATCGATCACTTCCACTGGCGGCGGCCGACCGTCCACGTCGTAGAGAACTCGCATCCGTCCTTCGCGCTGGGCGGCGGTCAGCGCCCAGCGGAGGAATCCTCCGGCTTCATCGGGAAGGCCGATCCGGCGCAGGGCGAAGACCGTGTACGCGGCATCGCGTATCCAGGCATAGCGGTAGTCCCAGTTCCGGTCGCCTCCGATGCATTCGGGCAGCGATGAGGTGGGAGCGGCGAGGATGGCGCCGTTCTCGACATGGTCCAATAGCTTGAGGGTGATGGCTGAGCGGCGCACCATATCCGCGTGGGGAGTGTCGTCTGGCTTTATCGAGCAGTGGTGAAGTCACATGTCGATGGGTCTGGGAGGCGCGTCAATCCATGGAGAAGTGGTGTTGATGAGTTCGGGAGGCACTGGATCTCTTGCCATCGCAGCATTGGGATGCCGTTGGTGAAGGTTGCTGGTCATGCCGCCTCAGCGTGCCAGTGGGCTCAAGAATCGAGCACGGCGGCGACGGCCTCGATCTCGACGAGTTGGTCCTTGTAGCCGAGCACGGTGACGCCCATCAAGGTGCTGGGCACGTCATGGTCAGCGAACGAGTCCCGGACTACCTCCCAGGCAGCCACCAGGTCCTCTCGCCGGGCCGACGCGACGAGAACCCTTGTACTGATGACGTCCTGGAGCGACGCACCTGAGGTGGCGAGGGCGGCCTGCATGTTCTCGATGGCCTTCGTTGCCTGACCCGCGTAGTCACCGATCGCTGCCGTGGAGCCGTCCTCGTTCAGCGGACACGCCCCGGCGAGGAAGATCAGGCGTGACTCGGCGGGCGCCGTAGCCGCGTAGGCATACTCGGCGACGTCGGACAGGGAGGCAGAGCGGATCAACGTGATGGCACGAGCCATAGTCGGCGGGTCCTTTTCCATCGGGTGCTGAGCTCGGACATCCTGCCAACGCCCGTTGGTTCCCGCCTTCCCTTTTCGTAGCCGTCCCCACGCGCAGCGCCGTCACTTCTGCTCGACAATCACGAGCCGAGTGATCACCAACTGACTCCGGAACCCGTCGACAAACGCTGTTCCCAGAGATCGACGAAGCCAGTCGTCTACCACTCGTGCCGACCAGTGCCGCCACGCTCTTTCGGTGTCGCTGATCCACTGATCGATCGGTGGGCTCTGGTAGGGAACGGCTTGTTCGCTCCAGCGCAGGGCCACCCAGAGGTCCTCCCCTGCGCTCAGGGTCACGGTGGACTGGGGGCCGGGCAGCGGCCGCGAGGCGCTCAGGTACAGCTTCAGGGACTGGCGGGGGCAGATCAGCTGCCATCCATCGGGCCGACGCTCGGATCGCGCTCCGCCACGCGGTTGCACCGCCACTGTCAGGTCGACGCTGCCGCGTGTGACTCTTGCATGTCGGACCAGTTGCCCCCTGCCGGCTGGGGCGTCTTCCTCCAGGTGCGCGCCCGGTTGGAGGAGGAAGGTCGGTGATCTCTACGACGCCTGTGTCTGCGTGCAGTTCTGTCACGAGGACGCCGGTGTCCTCCACGTAGTGCTGGCGGCTCTGCCGCAGCATCTCCGGTGCGAGCAGAAAGGAACCGCCCCGTTGCCTGTCGAGCAGTGAGCAGAACAGGGGTGGTGCGTCGAACCGGGGGACGCACATGAAGCGGACCGCGCCGTCGCGGCCCACCAGGGCACAACCGCGGCCGTCGCCGATCAGGCCGTGGTCTTCGATCGGCAGGTACCGCTCTCGGCTCGCTGGCGACCACCCGCTCATATCTGATCCTGTACCCACTGAGCGCGGGCAGGATCAGCTGGACGGATTGGATGAGGTGTGCCTGGGCGTTGCGGCGGGTCTGCGCCGGACAGGTAATCTTCGTCGTTACTGTCGCGGTCAAGGCGGGCGCGGCGCCCGGGCGGCGGTCATCACTCCAGGCACCCATGGACAGCTGCGATGGTGGGAGCAGCGTATGGAATGGTCGGTGTCTGTGGCGGGAGCCGTGGTCGTGATGGCCGGCCTGCGGGACCTGTTCCACACCATCTGGCACCCCACTCGTCGGGGAGGCTTGAGCCGACTGGTCATGACGGCGTTGTGGAGACTGTCCCGGCACCTGCCTGCCCGCTGGCGGGTGGCCGGGCTCGTAGGACCGCTGGGGATGGTCGCGGTCATGGGCACGTGGGCCCTGGCCATTATTCTGGGATGGGCCCTCATCTACTGGCCCCACATGCCCGAGTCCTTCGCCTTCGCCGCAGGACCGGAACGGTTCGAACGCGCGGACCTGCTGGATGCCCTGTATCTGTCGCTTGTCACGGTGACCACCCTGGGGCTGGGGGACATCGCACCGACGGCTTGGTGGCTCCGCGTCGCTGCACCGTTGGAGTCCCTGGTCGGCTTCGTTCTGCTCACCGCCACCGTCGCGTGGGTCCTGGAGACCTATCCGGCACTCGCGCGCCGACGGGCCCTGGCGATCCGGCTGGCGTTGCTGAGCCGTACGGATCCGTCGATGCGGCAGCTGGGCTGCGCCCTGGGGGCCTCCCTTCTGGAGAGCCTGGCCACCGAAGTGGTGCGCGTTCGTGTCGACTTCACGCAGTACACGGAGACCTACTACTTCCACGACGGTGAGAAGCGGACCTCCCTGGCCGTCACGGTCCACTGTGCCGCCGACCTCGCCGAGTACGGGCAGACGGCCAGACGGAGGGATGTGCGCCTGACGGCTGCCATGCTGGCTGCTGCTCTGGATGACCTCGCCACTGTCCTCGACCAGCTGTATCTCCGCACGGGTGGGTCGCGGAAGGATGTCCTCGCTGCATACGCCGCCGACCATGGCCAGGGCCTGGGAGCCGGAAGCGGCTCCAGACGGTTCTCGGACAGCGCCGGGGCGTAGTGACGCGGCAGGAGACAGCTCCACGGAGCTGCACCCGGCGCCTTGCGGTGGACACATCCTTTGACGTCGGTCCGGGCCTCCCATTGTGCCGACCACCATGCGCTGCGCAGGCCGGCGGGTGCCCGACGGCCGGCGCAGTCACCAGTCAGCGCGCTCCAGGGGACGGGAGGGCCAGCCCAGCAGACGCGCTCCCAGCGTCGCGGTGTGCAGGGTGTATCGCTGGTCGGGATCGGCAGGATCGTAACCGGTAAGTTGCCGGAGGCGGGCAATCCGATAGGTGACCGCGCGGACGCTGAGGCCGAGTCGGCGGGCTGTGGTGGTGTTCACGCAGCCGCTGGCGAAGTAGGCGGTGAGCGTGTCCAGCAGGGGCTGTGGGCCGCCACGCGCTCGTTCCAGGGCCCCCAGCACGGTGGCCACCAGGTCGGTGATGGCCGCCCGGTCCCTACCCAGTACCTGGAAGACCAGCAGGTCGGAGGCGTTCACCACCGGGGTGGTCAGTTCCAGCCGGTCGGCAAGATCGAGAGTGCTGCGCGCTTCCTGGTAGGAACGGACAATGCCGCTGGGGCCCGGCCGGGGGCGGCTGACAGCGATCTGATATCCGCTGATGCCTGCGCTGCGGACCTGTGTGGCGAAACGCTGCGGGGCGTCCGCTTCGGTGGCGGGGGATACGCAGACCAGCAGGCCGTCCTTGGTCGTGATGAGGACATCGTGCACACCGAACGCGGCGGCCATGCCCTCCTCGACATAGCGAGTGGCAGGATCTCCTGCGCCGAAGGCGGTCGCAGCCCGGACTACGGCGACGCTGTGAGGCCCGACGAGACGCAGCCCGAAACGCTCCGCTCTCTCGGCGAGCTTGCCGAGATCGGTGCGCCCGTGAAGAAGGTCGTCGACGAACTCGCGCCGCATCGCCTCTTCCCGGCGGATCGCCCCCCGGTGCGCGGTCTCATAGCCCTCGGTGAGGGCCACGGTCGCGTCACGCACCGCCTGCAGGACGGACGGGGGCCCTTCGCTGAGGCTGTCCCGGTCTGCGGCCTTGCTAGTTTCGCGTATGTCCGGCCATGCCTGGCAGGCGGCAGTGAGGCACTCGCCGACCAGAGTACGCAGCGCCACGCCGTGGTCAGCCGCTGCCGCGGCCAGCTCCCGAAGGCCCTTGAGCTCCTCATCGCGGAGCCTCCGCCCGTCGGCCCTGGTCAGGAGGTCCACGTACCTGTCGGCGAAGTGCGCAGGTGCGTCGGCATCACTGCGGACTGTGATGGAGGCAGCCATGCGTGCTCCCTTGCAGCGTTGGTCCCCTTGATTTCATTTTGCCGTAGCCCGGCAAAAAAGGACGCCCAAGACGGCCGTCCCTGAACGCGACCGACGGGCGTCCACGCGATCTCCCACGGGCACTGGAACAGCACCGAAGGAACATCCTCCGATCCAGGGACGAGGGGGGTGCGCCGCCGTGCTTCGGGGACGCGACGCAGTGTCGCCGATCCCGCTGATCGCGCAGGCGCTCCTGGTGGGCCTCGCCTATCTCCTCGCCCTGCCCACGGCCGCGGCGCAAGCTCCGACGGTCCTGACGACGCGCATCGACGACACCATCACGCCGGTCGTCGCGGAACACCTGGAGGAGGGGATACGCATCGCGCAGCGTGAGAACCACGCGGCCTTCCTGGTCGAGCTGGACACCCCCGGCGGGCTGCTCCAGTCGACGAGGGAGATCGTCCAGACCTTCCTCGGCTCACCCGTCCCGGTCGTCGTCCATGTCGCCCCCTCAGGCGCTCGTGCGGCGTCGGCCGGGGCCTACATCGCGATGTCGGCTCATGTCGCGGCCATGGCCCCCGGCACCCATATCGGCGCCGGCACGCCCGTCAGCGGAGAGGGCGAGAAGGCGAGCGAGAAGGTGGTCAACGACACGGCCACGTTCGCGGTCTCCATCGCCGAACAGCGAGGCCGCAGCACCGAGTTCGCCGACGACATGGTGCGCGACGGTACCTCGGTCTCCGATCAGGAGGCTTTGCGCATGAGGGTGGTCGACCTGGTGGCGCCGTCCCGCGATGCCCTGCTCACGGCATTGGACGGCCGCCCAGTGGCCCTCGCCCCGGGAAACGAGGTGGTGCTGCACACGACCGGAGCACAGGTTGTCGAGCATGAACTCGGGTTCTTCGGTGAACTCCGGCAGATGCTGGCGAGCCCGGAACTGGCGTACCTGTTCCTGTCGATCGGCACACTCGCCGTGATCTACGAACTGGCCAGCCCCGGCATGGGTTTCGCCGGCATCACCGGGCTGATCCTGCTGGTCATCGGCTTCGTCGCGCTCAGTGTGCTGCCCTTCAACGCGGCCGGCCTGCTCCTGCTCGCGCTGGCCGCCGCCCTGTTCATCGGCGAAGTGCTCACCCCGGGAGTCGGGGTGTTCGCTGCCGGCGGCACGGCGTCCCTGATGCTGGCCGGGATCTTCCTCTTCCGCGGCGAGGTGGGCGTCGATCCGGCCGTCCTGTGGCCGACCGCTCTCATGGTCGGGGACGGCTCGCTTCTGGCCGGCCGTCTCGCCTGGCAAGCCCGCCGGGCCCCGGCCACCACCGGAGGGGAGGCGCTCGTCGGCCGTGAGGCGGTCGTCCGCCGTGTCGAAGGCGGGACCGGTCAGATGCTGCTCGACGGGGCATGGTGGACCGTCCGCAGCCGCGACGCCCCGGTCGACGAAGGCCAGCACATCCGGGTCGTGGGCCGCGAGGGCCTCGACCTCATCGTCGATAGCGCCGAGACCCGCGAGGGCCGACGCCCCACCGAGGAGGACCATCATGAATTCCGCACTGGCCGGCATCATCGTTGCCGCGGCCATCCTGCTCCTGCTCGCGATGATGTCCATCAAGATCGTGCCCGAGTACGAACGCGGGGTGATCTTCCGCCTGGGACGCATCATCGGCGCCAAGGGCCCGGGGCTGTTCCTCATCATCCCCGTCGTCGACCGCATGATCCGCGTCTCCCTGCGGACCGTCACCATGGACATTCCCCCGCAGGACGTCATCACCAAGGACAACGTCACCGTACGGGTCAACGCCGTGACCACTTCAACGTCGTCGACCCCAACCGCTCCGTCATGGCCATCGAGGACCACATCAAGGGCACTTCACAGATTGCCCAGACGACACTGCGCAGCATCCTCGGCCAAGTCGACCTCGATGAGCTGCTGATCAACCGGGACGAGATCAACCAGCGGCTCCAGCAGATCATCGACGACGTGACCAACCCATGGGGTGTGAAGGTCACCCTGGTCGAGGTCAAGGACGTCGAGCTGCCCGAGGCCATGCGCCGGGCCATGGCCCGCCAGGCCGAGGCCGAACGAGACCGGCGCGCCAAAGTCATTCACGCCAAGGGCGAATTCGAGGCAGCCGAAACGCTCGCGGACGCCGCAGAACGGCTCGAGGATCACCCCGCGGCGATGCACCTGCGGATCCTGTCCACCATGGCCGAAATCTCCGGCGAGCGGAACTCCACCCTCATCTTCCCGCTGCCCATGGAGGTGCTGCGCCTCGTCGACATGCTCCGACCACCCGATGGACCACGGGCCACGGCCCGCGCCGAACAGCTGTAACACCGACACGTGCAGACCGCGCGCTCCCAGCGCGGACACTGCACTCGACACCTGGCAGGTGGTTGGCATGGAACCCGACATGGACGAGGAGCGCACCCTCGCGAGGATCGAGCGACGCCTGACCCGCGAGGACCCCGGACTGGCCGTACGCATGGACACGCTCAACCAGCAGTTCCCCGAGGGCCACGAGCACGACCGGAAACGGTGGAACTGGCGGAAGACGGCCGTTGTCATGTTGGCCGTCCTCGCCCTTGCGGGGTTGCTCCTCACGGCGGTCCTCGTCAAGCCGCCGGCCGACGGGAAGCCCGCATCACCGAACGGCCTCGCTCCGGCCGTGTCCGTGCATGTCCAGCGGCGTGATCGCCGGTCCCGGACGCCGCCCGGGAACGCCGGCTGGCCTTCGTGGAAGCAGACCACCGACCTCGCACCCGAGGAGTCACGCCATGTGCGCACGTGATCTCATCCAGCCGTACGCCTCAGTCGGCGTGGACAGTGATGCCATCCAGGCGGTCCGCCTGCTGGTACAGCAACGCATGCCCGGCCTGCTGGTGGTTGATCCTGACGCGCAGCCGCGCGCGATCGCGCCTGCCGACCATCTGGTAGGGGCACTGGTTCCCGCCTATGTACAGGAAGACCGCGGGCTGGCCCACGTGATAGACGAGCCGCATGGCGACCATCTGTGCAGGGCACTGCTCGGGCGACAGATCGCCGACTGTCTGCCGCTGGGCGTGCCCTTTCTGCCGACCACCGGTCCTGACAGCACAGCCATGGAGATCGCAGAGCTCATGGAGCATACGCACAGTCCCCTGGTCGCCGTTGTAGAGCGGCCCAGACATGGCAGGCGTCGGCTTCTCGGGGTGATCACCGCGACGTACCTGCTGGACCGGCTCCTCCAGGCTGTCTGAGCGGCCCGGACTCAGGCGCCGCCCGGCCTTCCTCCCCCTGCCCGGAGTGCAGTTTCATGCCCGACCGGAACCGCAAGAACCGCACCTTCCTCGGCCGTCTCCCGCTGCCGGAACGCACCTTCGTGGTAGACGCTCTGCGCACGGAAACAGTCGGCGGCATGGTGCTGCTCGCCGCCGCGGCCGTGGCGCTGGTATGGGCTAACACGCCACTGAGCGGGATGTATGAGTCGGTACGCGACTTCCACTTCGGTATCGACGCGCTCGGCTTGGACCTCTCCATTGCCCACTGGACGGCTGACGGGCTGTTGACCATCTTCTTCTTCGTCGCCGGCGCCGAACTCAAACGTGAGCTGGTCGTCGGCGAACTGCGCCATCCCGGAACAGCCGTGTTGCCGGTGGTCGCAGCGGCCAGCGGCATGGCGGTGCCGGCTCTGGTCTACGGGCTCGTTGCCACGTCCACGGGAGGCACGTGGAACGGCTGGGCCGTCCCCATGGCCACCGACATCGCCTTCGCCCTCGGCGTGCTCGCGGTCATCGACACCCACCTGCCGTCGGCTCTGCGCGCATTCCTGCTCACCCTGGCGGTGGTCGACGACCTGGGCGCCATCGTCGTCATCGCCCTCTTCTACACCTCGACCATCAATGTGGCCGCCCTCGCCGGAGCCGTGCTCGGGCTGGGACTGTTCTTCCACCTGCACGACCGAAGGCGGGTGCACGGCTGGTACTGGTACGTGCCGCTGGCGCTGACGATCTGGGGCCTGATGCATGCCAGCGGCGTGCACGCCACGGTGGCGGGAATCGCCATGGGGCTGCTGCTTCGGACGGCGAAGGACGGCGAGAGCGGCTGGCGGCCCGTCGAGCACATCGCGCACCTCGTCCGCCCGGTCTCCGCCGGAGTGGCCGTCCCGCTGTTCGCTCTGTTCGCAGCCGGGGTGGCCGTATCAGGGGACACTTTGGGTGATGTCGTCGGCCGTCCCGAACCGCTGGGCGTGGCAATGGGCCTGGCCATCGGCAAGGTCCTGGGGATCTTCGGCGGCTCCTACCTGGCCGTACGCTTCACCCGAGCCAAACTGAACCCGGACCTCGCCTGGGCCGACGTCATGGCCGTGGCCATGCTCGCCGGAATCGGCTTCACCGTCTCCCTGCTGATCGGCGAGCTGGCCTACCCCGACCCGGCGGATATCGAGCACATCAAGGCCGCCGTCCTGCTCGGGTCCTTGTCCTCCGCGCTCCTGGCGTGCGTGTTGCTGAAACTGCGGAACAACAAGTACCGGCGACTGTACGAGGAGGAGACCGCCGACGAGAACGCCGACGGCATCCCCGACATCTACCAGCAGGACGATTCCACCCAGCCGCAGGACAGCGCCGCCCGGGAGACTCCGAACGTGGACCGCCCTGATCAAAGCGGCGGCCGCGACGACCCATCCGCATTCGACAGGTGATCCACCCATGCCCAGGAAAGCCACGCCCTCAGCTACCGGCCCCCGCCGAGCGAGACTGTCAGTAGGCGGACACCGTGCTGGATCGGTCGAGGGGACGCCCCGAGGGCGTATCGGCTCGGGTGGAGGACCGCCTGCTTCAGTCCGCGGGAGACGGTGATGAACAGCTCCGTACGGATCGGACGAGTTCTCGGGGTACCGATGCGCATCCACTGGACCGTGCCCCTGCTCGTGGTGCTCTTCGGATACAGCCTGGGAAGCCAGACGCTCCCCGCCTGGATTCCGGAACAGTCGAACGCCACATACACCGTCGCCGGCCTGGCTGGTGCCCTGCTGGTCCTCGGGAGCCTGCTGGCTCATGAGACCGCCCACGCGATCACAGCCCGGAAGAAGGACATCGCAGTCCAGAGCATCACGCTCTGGGCACTGGGCGGGATGACCGAGATGAGCAAGCCGCGCACGGCCGGCGCGGCCTTCCTGGTAGCCATCAGCGGGCCCCTAACCAGCCTGGTCGTCGGTGCAGCGGCGCTCGGGGCAGGCGTCGGGCTGAACGCGCTGACCGGCTGGGCGGTACCCGCTGCTGTCCTGGTGTGGCTCGGATGGGCGAACTTCGTGCTGGGAGTGTTCAACCTGCTGCCTGCCGCACCGCTCGACGGAGGTCGCGTGGTCCAGGCGGTGATGTGGTGGCGTACCGGAGACCGGGACCGGGCCGAACGAGCAGCCGCACGCAGCGGGCAGGTCCTCGGCATCCTGCTGATCGCCGTCGGATGGATCTCCGTCCTGCGCGGCGCCCTGGGCGGTCTGTGGCTGGCGGTCATCGGCTTCTTCGTCATGATCGTCGCCAACGCGGAACGGCAGCACGCCGTGCTGGCTCCAGCCCTGCGCGGGGTACGAGCGGCTGATGCCATGTCGAGTCCCGTGGAGACCTGCCCGGACTGGCTGACCGTGGAACGCTGCGTCGAGGATGTGGCGATGCGGGCCCGCCACTCGACGCTGCCCCTGCTCGACTTCGAAGGACGCCCCAGCGGCATGGTTCACCTGCCGCAGCTCGCGAAGACACTGGTACTGCAGCGGGAGACACTGCGCGTGCGTGACGTGGCAACTCCGCTGTCGCAGTGCACCACATGCGCGCCGGACGACCTCCTGGAAGACGTAGTCGAAGAGCTCCGCCCAAGCAGCGGCATGCGGATCCTCGTCATCGAAGGCCAGCGCCTGGTGGGCATCATCACCGCGCGTGACGTCTCCCGGCTCATCCAGGTCCACGCACTCCGCGGCACGGAGAGCCGGTGAGCACTCCAGGGTTGGGAACAGATCCCACAACGCCCACACCAGGTCCACGTACGTTTGGCGTGCCGCCTCCGGTGGCGGGCCGCTCCACCGCGAGGCCCCGGAGATCGGCTCAGCGGCTGAGATGGCTTGAGCGCGGCAGCGAACAGGCGGATGGCTGCGGCGACTTCTCGGTCATCGGGCGCCTAATGGCGGCGCATGCGGATGTGCCTCAAACGCCGACGTAGAAGTCTCCGCAGCCACCGCATTGGATGTACCGGAGTGCCAGCGGTGGGGGACAGTCCCTGTCGAGCAGCAAGCGGTGTGCGAGGCATGGGGTCGCGCGTACTATCGGCTTCCATTACGCAGACGGGCACATCCCCCGCCTCTTTCGACCGGTCGATGCGGATGGTGAATGGCTGCGGCGGGTCGCCGGGCAGCTCCGCGCCCAGCACCGTGACACCCTTGCTCTGCCCCTGCTGGTAGGCGACCACTTTACCGTCCACCAGGAGCTCGATTTCGCCCGATGCTGCGCCCGTGTGAACCGTGACTGAATGCCCGCCCCGGTCAAGGTGAAAGCGGTGGCTGCGGGCCATGAGGTACCTCCCGAGCCCGGTCACTACGTGCACTTCAAGCGTACGAGCCGGGCGCCCAGCTCACCGGCTGAACGGCCGAGTACCGTCCCGGCCGGCGGGCCGGGTCGTCGGTGCCGAGCCCCCAACCGTGTTCGACTGGCCGACGACCGTGTCTACTGCCCATGACCAGCGAGAACGTCCAGAGCGCGCCACGGCTCGGACTCCGGCACGCTGCCGTCTTTCACCAAGCGGTCAATCACTGCGCGTACTACGGTGGCCGTCTCGACGGGGATCTCACGCACCCCGAACACCGTCTCCAGCGGGGCGGTGCCGCCCCGGCTCGCCTCGCCGCTCTCTGCGTCGAACCAGCCCTCGGCCAGCTCACCGAGGTGACGCTCGAATACGGCGAGGATCACGCCCAGCGCCGTCGCGGTGTTGCCGATCTTGTACGCGGCCCGCGAGGTCTCCAGCGCATCGAGCACCGGCTCGTACTGCTCCAGGCCAGCCACCCACCGCTGGTCCGCCGACCCCGTGGCCCGCGCCGCATCGAACGCAGCCTCCGCCCGCTCCAGCTCGTTGGGCAGGAACATCAGCTGCACGCTCGCGAAGTCGAGGTTCGCCTCACCGAGACTGGAGACGTCCACCTTCTCCAGCAGGTCCAGGGCCTTGTCGTCCAGGCCCGTGTACTGCCGCCATTCCACCGACTCCAGCTCGTCGTAGAGCTCCTTGAGGATCGCCGGGTCGTCCTGTCCCGCGATCGCGTTGTGCGAGAGCTGGAGCGCAATCTGCCGCTGGCGGGGCAGCGGCTCGTCTATCTGCATCCACCAGATCGTCTTCAGGCCGGCCTCGATCGCCGCCAGCGTCCGGTGATTGCCGGACAGCACGATCAGGCGCCTGCTCTCCGTGTCGTTCCACACCAGCGGCGTCGAGGTCAGGCACCCATCCCGCTGGATGTTCGCGACCAGCTGCCGGAACTGCTCGTGCGGCAAGAACCGCGCGTTCAGGTCCAGCAGCGTCAGCGTGCGCGGGTCGCCCTCCACCATCTGCGGCGGGGCAAGCTGCGTCGACTCCTCCATGATCAGACTCCCGTCTGCGTCGTCGTGGCACGGGCGCCCCACCGCTTCGCCCACTTCTCCAGGGCATCGGCGAGCGTGTGCTCGCCCATTGCGCCCTGGTACTGGAGCTGGAACTCCCAGCCGTCCTCGTTCGACGGGCCGCGCTTGGTGAGCCGCAGCAGCCCGCGGTACTTCATGGACACCGGGTTGTTGCTGAACGCGGTGGTCGACACCGACCGGATGCGCCGCGAGAACGCCCGCTGGCACAGCAGCCGAGCCTCCGCGCTGGTGGCCGCGAGCACGATCAGCTTCGACAACCGCGGGTAGTCCGTCGGCGCGACCGCGAAGTCCGAGAGCAGGTACGCCTCGTCCGGGGTGTAGCTGCTCGGCGCCATCGCGAAAACCCCGAGCATCCGGCCGTTGCCGTCCTTGACCGCGACCGCGAGGTTCGCCGCGCCCGGTGCGATACGCGGGTTGAGGTACCGGGAGCGCAGCGCGTTGAACTGGCCCGGCTTCAGCAGCGACAGCGACAGCGGCTCTGCCAGCTCCTCGCCGCGCCGCAGCCGGGGAGCCTTGACCGGCTCGATCGGCTGACGTGGCGAGACGATGCGCGTCGGTGCTTCGCTGGCGTAGACGTAGAAGGGAGCCGCCCTCGGGGTGGCCTTGATGACGCCGCGCAGGTAGCGGTGCAGTTCCGGCACGTCGTGGTTGGAGGCGGTCAGCCAGTACGGCCGGTCGGTGATCGCACCGAGGACGTCGACCACGTCGGCGTCCGACAGTGGCTCGTACTCGGGCGTGTCCCAGGTGAAGTGCTCGTTCAGCGGCTCATACAGCTTCTCGTATCCCTTGCCGTAGAAGGGAGGGAAGCTGCACACCGGGGCATCGCGGGGCACCTTCTGCAGCCAGGAACGCACGTCCTCCACCTGGTAGGAGGCGAGTGCCACGTCCGAGCCGGATAGCCGCTCGACGGTCTCGGCGTGCTTGGTCTTCCACTGGTCGCGGTAGGAGCGCACGACCCGCTGGTGCCAGAGCCCCTCGCGACCGACGCTGCCGAGGAATCTGGTGCCGAGCATCATCGTGGCGACGGTGCCGACGCCGTCGTCCAGGGAGTCGGCCAGCCAGTGGAGCTGGTCCCTGCTCTCGTCTCGGAGCTGGATGCCGACCGGCTGCCGGGTGAGCCACCGGCCGATGGCGGTCGTGTAGATGGACACATCCGCGGAGTGCAGGACGAAGCCCATGCCAGCCAGGCTGCGTTCGATGGTGAAGTTGCCGCAGCATGGGACGTACACCTCGCCGCGCGGCCAGCTCCCTGCGGTCTCGCGCACGATGGCGCGCATGGGGCCCGGGATGGTGCCCTGGAACATCTCTCGCCTCCTGGCACGGAACGACAACGCCCGGCCTGGCGGGTGCCGGGCCGGGCGCTGCGCTGGAACCTAACACAAGGAGCGCAGAGCCCCTTGAAATAATGTCATCTATCTTGGGAGGGCAGTTCCGGCCCTCACATCAAGGTGCCCTGCTCGTACTGCTCGGCCATGGGGGACAGCTCGCGCACCGTGTCACCGGTGGTTGCCTTCCACCAGGCGGCGAAGATCCTGCGGTGGCACCACTGCGCCGGGTCCGAGAGATCCTCGAAGCAGAGCAGGACCAGCCTGTGGTCTCCCTCGGCTTCGGTGATCTGCCGCAGCCGCTCGGCGACCCACCTCGCGCCGAGCTCGTCGAGGTCCGCCCGGTAGGCCGTGGTGAACTCCGGAAGGGGCCTGGAGAAGTACTCCCGGCGCGGCGCGAGCTCGCGCACTGAGTGCTTGAGCTGGTAGGAGAGCCGGAAGCGGGGAGCGCCCAAGGTGATACGCACCGGGACCCCTTGTGCCGACGTGTACTCCTGATAGCGATTGGTGAACAGGGTAAGCACCCTGGCTCCTTCCTTACTGGGGGACGAGTGGTCCCATCATGCGTCTGGCCCCGGTCGGAATAGACCGGGGCCTTGACCCTTCCAGCCGTGCGGCCGGGAGGGAGTTTAGGGGGCTCTACTCAGGGAGACGAATAGGAATTCGCAGGTAATTTGGAATTGAAGAACGGGCGCGGCCCGGGGATTTCGACCACGCCCGCACCTCCGGGCCGGAGGGGCGCGGCGGACGCCGCGCCCCTGCTAGCTCACTTCGCCGCTTCCGCCTTCTCAGCCGCCTTCGCCTGCTTGGCTCCGCTGCTCTCGGCGGCCTTCTTCTGGGCAGGCACCCTGCGTGCCGGGGTGGTCTTGCTGGCTGTCCCAGCCGCCGCGCGGTTCCCCGTGCGCGCAGCCCCCGCGGGCTTGGCCGCCTTCTTCGCGACCGGCTTCGGCTGAGCCTCTGGCTTCGCCTCGCCCTCCTGCGCCTTGGCCGCTTCCTGCTGGACCTCCAGGGCCTTCTTGTTGAAGTCCTCGGCCATGGCCCGCTGGATGCCCTGGGCCTTGCTGAGGAGGTTCCGGACCAGCTGCACCTGGCTGTAGAGCTTGCCGACCACCTTGATGTGGCGGGAGAGGTCGTCGCCGAGGATAACGGCCAGGTCGTCCGGCTTCTTCGCCGCCAGCTCCTCCAGCAGGGGGAGCAGGACCTCTTCGGCCTTGCCCAGCCCGTCCTTGGCCTTGGCCTTCTGCTTCTTGCGCTTCTCCTGCTCCTCGGCGCTGGGGGCCTTCTCGCCTGTGAGGGAGGTCTGCTGCTCCATCATCTTGAGGCCGTTGGCGAAGTGCTGCGCCTCGGCCTCCGAGTCGAAGTCACCGCGCACGTACCGCATGGCGGCGACCATCTGGTTGGCCGGGTTGAGCTGGGCGATGTGCCAGGCCAGGTTGTTCTTGATCTGGCCCTTGTCGACCATCTCGGCAACCTCCGGGCGCAGTGTGAGCAGGCCCAGCCGCCAGGTGATGTGCGTCTCCGTCTTGCCGAACTGCTTGGCGATCTTGGCCGGGGTCCACCCTGCCGCCTTGAGGTCGGCATACGCGCCGGCCTCTTCCATGATGGTCATGTCCGAGCGGTTGACGTTCTCGGCGATGCTGAGGACGTAGGCCCGCTCCTCGCTGGCGCCCTCGACAACCTTGGCCGGGATGACCTCGAGGTCTGCCGCCTTGCAGGCCCGCCACCGGCGCTCACCCGCGATCAGCATGTAGGGGACCTCGCCGCCCTCGACCGGGCGGACGACGATCGGCTGGAGGAGGCCGTTCTCCTGGATGCTGGCCTTCAGTTCCTCGTGTGCGCCCTCGTCGAAGAACTTGCGGGGCTGGTCGGGGTTGGGGGCGATCTCTTCAATCTTGAGGTTCGTGAACATGTCTCCCGCGCCTTTCTCAATTCCGAGGGAAACCGTCCTTTTTGGTTTCCCTTTGTTCTTACACTTATATCTTAATCGCGTACACCTCTAAAGCAAGTGGGAATTCCTTTTAATTTCTGGAATTTCATTCCGAATTCATTGCCACCTGCAAGGCGCCGCCGAGGGGGACCAGGCACCCGGACGGCCGACGAGGGAAGTGAAGTTGAAGAGCAGCGAGAGGCCATCGCGACGCCAGGGAATGAGCGAGCCCGCCGTGGCCTTATGACCACGGCGGGCTCCGCTCCCATCACGCACCCCAACGGCCGCATCCGTCTGCGGCCAGCTCCTCGCGGGCGGGGCGCGGGGGGTCGGCCACCCGCGAGGAGCAGGGAAGGGCGCCGCGAAACACGGCGCTATCGCTCGGGATCCCGCGGCTGCCGTACCCGAGCGACCCCACGAACGTATCGCACGCTTCAAACAATGTCATCTATCTAAGGCGGGCGGGGTCAGGCTTCGTCGTCCCTCATCGCCCTCGGGGTCTGCCCGGATCCCGGCGTCACGGCCAGCAGCTCGACCACTGCGCGTGCCGCCATGGCCACATCCGACGGCGCCGCGCCTGGGGGCAGCACGCGCGAGGGCTCCTTCGACCATGCGGTGACGCGTTCCAGATCCAGCTCGACCATGCCATTCCTCCCGTTCAGGCCGGCGTCACCCGCTGACGTCGGCCAGCCACCGCATCGCCGAACTCAGACTCGCACCACCACCGGCAGGCTGTCGGCCTGCACTGCAAGCGGAACCCGTCCTTCGACGTCGTAAGTGACGCTAGTCAGAACCAGCCACGCGCGCCGACTCTCTGCGCACAGTGAGCTGATGTCCCCCTATCGCGGCGCACAGCGGGCAGATTCCCTTGAACGGTGAACCAAACGGGGTGTCGCATTTTCGCCACGGATGAGTGGCCCCGAGATGGGGAGGCTCCGGGACCTGCACCCGGACGGCGGGACCTGCACCCGACGGCACGTCAAACTGTCAAGCCTGCTTTACACATACGCACAGTTCAGCGCGCCTCTGTACCCCTCGAGTCAAAGCGGCACGCTCCCAACAGGCCGTGGCTTAAATGACATTGACATGCCACAAGAGCGAAGTTTTGATGTTGGCGCAAAGTAGATGCTGATCAACCTGCCGCTGGCGCCCCCACGCGCCGCCGCGCGGGAGTAGTGGGCCCCACCCCACTACGCACCACCGCTCGGCCTACGCGGCACCTTGGGAGTGCACGTGCCCATCGTCGGCCAGGCGACACAATCGGAACGGCTAGAGCTGGGGCTCCTGGGACAGATACGGCGTCAAGCCACGGACCCCAACTTGCCACGCCTGATCGCATGGCTTGCGGAGGCCGTCGATGGCCACGTGACCCTGACAGGAGCGACGGGCGAACTCCTGGCCCAGTCATCTGACGCGGCCTCTCGAGCCCTGGCTCCAGCCGCGCGCCAAATGTCCCGCGTGGCGGCTGGAGAGCTGATGTCGGCCGGGCTTGACGACGGGGCCTTGAAGGCCCGGCTGCTGGCCATCGGGAACCAAGCTCCCCATGCCGTTCTCGCTGTGGCCCGCACCAAGCCATATCCCGCTAGCGCAACCGAGATGGTCTCCCACGTCGCCGATCTTCTTGCTCTGCTCTTGCCGACAACAGAACTTGAAGCCAGTCGGCACGGTGTACGCCAGACCGTCATCCGCTTGCAGCAGTCCATCTTCCAGCTACTGATGTGCGGCCAGACTCCAGCAGCTCGTCGCTCGGCGGCCAGCCTCGCCCCGGGGGTACTGGCGGACGCGGTCCGCGTCTACATCGTGGAATGCCGCACAGGCCACCGTGATCGCACCGCGGAAGCCATCGAAACAGCAATCAAGGACGTGGCTCCGGCCACAAAGACACAGCCCGGGGGGCCAACGCCACCCGTACAAGGTGCGCTCGTCGTCCACTGCCCGGCGTACGACAATCACCTCGTCGTGGTCGCACCCGCACGCGACCATCCGCCCGCGCCCCATTCTGTCGACCCTGTGGGCGCGAGATTGCAGGCGGTCATCGCCGACCGCGCCGGCCACTATCTCGGCGCCAGCGAGACCACAGCCCTCGACCACACCGCAGACGGCTACCGAGATGCCTTCCGCGCCCTGAGCGTCGCCCAACACATGCCAGAGCGGGCATGGCAGTACAACGGACACGCAGAGCTCGCTGCCGTACTAGAGGACCATGCCTACAGCTGGGCAGAAGCGTTCCTCCAGCCGCTGATCAGCGCGCCCTGCTCCGAAGGCGTCGAGGTCTTCAGCACCCTGCGCGTGGCCCTGGCGTTCCCCATCGCGGAGGCGGCCAGGATCTTGGACGTGCACCGCAATACGGTCGCCAGACGCCTCAAGGGGTCCGCTGAACTTCTCCAGCTCGACCTGGGAGACATCCGGGCCCGCGCCGTCCTCGACTTGGCGCTCCAGATTGATGCCAAGGCGGCAGGCATCGATCCCAGGCCATCGCTCACGGGGCCCGTTCGTCTCGAAGACGTGCTGTCCGCCCCCGCGGCCCGAGCCTGGGCGGAGATGACCCTTGCTCCGCTAGGTCAGGATCGCCGGGATCTGAGGCGTTCGCTGCGCGTGTGGCTCGCCCACAACACCAACGCCGACCAGGCAGGCGCTGAGCTCGACGTACACCCGCAGACCATCCGGGGACACCTGCGCAGCGCCGAACGGCTACTGCAACGCTCCCTCCTCGCCGGAGCCTCCGGAGCTCACGACATCGTCATCGCCCTGTTCATCGCAAGCGACATCCCCACGCTCCCAGGACAAGTCCCGCCGCTGTCGCCAGGCTTGCTAGAGCGTCTGCGGAACACGGGCGTAGGGATCGACACCCTCCCCGAGGGGTGGGTTAACGACACCGAGGAGGAGTAAGAGGTCAGCCCTGCGGCTCCGGCGGTTCGACCTCGACCTCGCGCAGACTCTGGTCTTCGGGCACACAGACCGAGTAGCCCCCCGTTCCACTGGTCGGAAGCGCGGGGCCACTTCGGCTGGCTGGGGGCCTGCGCGGTTATCCAGCCAGATTTGCCAGCGCCTAGGCGGCCAGGTGCGCCCAGCTACGCCATTTCAGCGCAACGCGATCGCTGTCCACCGTGCGCGACCCACGGGACGCAGCCGGATACACAACCACCTGCTCCAGCATCAGCACCACCAGGCCCTTCTTGGACCGCAGCGGCGCATGCTTCCACCACCGCACCAGGTCGGGAACGCCGCCCAACGGCGCGTTCTTGACCTGCTCCAGGATCCGTACCCGCACCTCGGCATCCCGGATACTCTTCGACAGCTCCTGGTCGGCCGTCTTGAAAGACTCCTTCGAAATCTCCCGCCGGGCGTAGTACTCCCCGAGCTCCTTCTGCTGCGCACGGGCCGCTTGGATGTCCTTGCGCAACTGCTCGACCTCGCCGAGCACCTGCTCCTTCGCCGCTTCCAGATGGGCGTGCACCTCAGGCTTGGCCAGCTCCGCCAGTACGTGCTCCGCCACGTAGGTCTCCAGCAGGTCGGCATTGCTCCGCACCTTGCCGCAGCCACCAGGATGCTGCCGCGTACTCGGGGTGCACCGGTACCCCCGGGCCCCGCTATTGGAGGGCGCCGCGTCGAGCCACTTCGTACACAGCCCGCACGCACTCGCGCCGCCCGTCAGCAGGTACTCACGCTGCTCCGCCCGATCGCTGTCGGGGTCGTTGGACGGGCGGAGCGCGCGGATGGCCAGGAATTCGTCAGGCGTGATGATCTGCGGGCCGCCGCTGCTGACCAGCTCGCCGTTCTCGTTCTCGGTGAGGCCAGCGATCGCCGGGTGGTCCAGCACATTCGCCAGGGCGGCCGGCCGCCACAGACCACCGCGCGTCGTCCGATGCCCCTCGGCGTTCATCCAGTCGGTGATCGCCGGATAGGACTGCTTCTCCAAGCGGCGGCTGGCCGCCTGCCGGAGAGCAGCCGCCTCCGGCTCGCGTAGCCGCCGGTACGCCATGTCCTCGAAGCCGTACAGCCTTGGCATCTCCTCGCCCCTCCTACCGACCCCCTTGCCTGAACTAGCTTAACGAAGATAGGTCACATTGTTGTAAACCAACCAAACAGCTCAAGATCGCGCATCGCCCCTGTCGATCACGTACTCACCGCGCTCCCCCGCCGCTGCTCGACGCCGAGGACCTTCCACAGCTCCGCCGTCGGCACCCGGACCGTGCCACCCAGCGGGAGCGTCCGAACAGGAAACTTCCCGTTACGGATCAGCTCATACGCCTTGTCTCGGCCAATGCCCAGAGCACGTCCGGCAGTTGTCACGTTGACCGTGGCCGGAAGAGCCAGCAGCTCCTCCAGACCCATCGCTCCGGCCGAAGCCTGTCCGCCCGCTTCCTGAGCAGCCATCTCGTTGGTCGCCTTCTCCCCCGCGCCAACTTGGAACTGACTTTACAACAGTGTCCGACAGCCCCAGGAAGATGAAGAGTGATCACGCCAGACACGTACGGACACGTACGCACAACCTCGGCTGGCTTGGAGCCAGCCGTCAGCAGGGGGTCGGATGTACTCGCCGAACTTCTACCGGCGATGCCAGTGCAAGGGGCCGCTCACCGACGAGGAGGGCAAACCCCGTCTCAACGACGACGGTAGCCCGAAGATCGGGTCCATCGGCCTGACATGCCCGAAACTCGGCCGGAAGGGGCACGGGTCGTGGGCCTTCACCCTTGAGCTCGAGCGCGGGGAGAACGGCAAGCGCCAGCGGGTGCGCCGCAGCGGCTTCCCCACCAAGGAGAAGGCCGAAGCAGAGGCCGAGAGGGTCTACAAGGACGCGGACCGCGGCACCGACGTGCTGTCCAACGAGACCATGGGTGAATACCTGCGGCGCTGGATCAAGGCCAAGAGATCCCTCGCCCGCACCACCCGGCACGGCTACGAAGAACACATCGACAACTACCTCGTACCGCACCTCGGCCACATCAAGCGTCGGGACCTCCGGGTGCGCCATCTCGACCGCATGTATGAGGCCATCGAGACAGAGAACGCCGAGCGGGTTCTCCACCGCCTCCGCGTCGACGCGCTGACCGAGACCCGCGACGCCGCGTACACGGCCTGGGTCCGCGCCGCAGGGAAGAAGGAAGAGCGGCGCCGGACGCGACGGGCCTACCTCGATGCCAACAAGGCACTGCGCGAGGGCCGCAAGGGGCTGCGGAAGGTCACCTCCGCAGCGACCATGCACCGCATCAACGACACCCTCAGCTCCGCCATCACTTGGGGGATGAAGCTGGAGGAGGCGTTCGCCAAGAACTGGGCGCAGCTCGTCGAGCTTCCGGCCGTTACCCGCCCCAAGCCCCTGGTATGGACACCAGAGCGCGTCGAGCACTGGAAGTGGACCGGCGAGAAGCCGGCCCCGGTCATGGTGTGGACCGCCGAACAGACCGGCCAGTTCCTCGACTTCGTCAAGGGCGACCGGCTCTACGCCCTGTGGCACTCCTTTATCTTCCTGGGCCCGCGGCGCGGCGAGATGTGCGCGCTGCCCTGGTCCGAAGTCAGCCTCGACGCTCTCTGGCTGCGCGTCTCCGCCCAGATCGTCGAAGTCGCCTACAGGCTCTACGGCGAGGCCCCCAAGGCCGACAGCGTCCGAACGCTGTCCATGAGCCTGGAGTCGGGCGAGGTCCTGAGGCAGTGGCGAGCGAGGCAGCAGAAGGAGCGCGAGGAGTGGTCCGAGGCGGAAGCCTGGGTCGAATCGGACCGCGTCTTCACCCAGGAAAACGGGGAGCCATACCACCCCGACTGGATCTCGCGCCGCTTCAAGCGCCTGGTGGAGCTGTCCGGCCTACCGCCGGTCCGCCTCCACGACCTGCGGCACATCTCCGCCACGCTCTCGCTCCTCGCGAAGAACGACATCAAGGTCGTCCAGGAGCGGCTGGGCCACTCGTCGCGCCAGATCACCTCCGACACCTACACGAGCGTCCTGCCGGAGATGATGCGCGCCGAGGCCGAATCCACCCTGTCCGTTGTGCCCCGCAACGTCTCCTACGACGTGCGACGCACGCTCCGAATCCCTGACGACGCCTTCCAGGCCGACGTAGCCGTGATCTTCGCTCACGGTGCCCGCCAGAGCGGCAACACCTGGGGCATCGGAGCGCAGACCCGGCCGGACAGCGAACCGCTGGGCAAAATCCGGACCGTCGGCCGAGGCCAGGAGCACGCAGCCGACGCGGCGCTGAAGTGGATACGGGAACACTGCACCGACCACGACCTCGAGATCCTGCGGGTTGAGAACCTCAACGACCAGTACCCGGAGGAACAGCGAGAGCACTTCTCCCTCCTCCGCTTCACCATCGCACGCTCCGCAGGACCGGACATCTGCGGATGGGGCCTTCCCCAAGACTCTGGACCCCCCTCCAGCAGCCCCACGGGTGCCGAGGAGAAGCAAGATCCAGGACAGGAGCGGGAGGCAGCGTAGGTCGCCAGGGAGCGGCCGGGACCTCGCACCGGGCCGTCTGGACCTCAGTACGACCCTCCGGGCCACTACAGGGCCACTTGATCTTGGTTCGGGGCTACAGTGAGGGCCTTCACGGGATCCGTGAAGGCCCTCGCTTCTACGTTTTCGCAGGTCAGAACGATTCTTTGAACCGATTGAGCGGTGGGGCGGGTGGGACTCGAACCCACGACCGACGGATTATGAGTCCTTTTCGAATCTTCCGTGATCTTCCCGGCCCTGCCTCGATCTTCCCGTTTCCGCAGGTCAGAAGGCTACGCGCTGCCGGTCTCGCCCGTGGGCTTCCCGGTCCTTCCTGATCCTTCCGTCCACTGCGTGTCCACTACGGCTCAACGCGCGCCCTTCCGCGAACCCCATGGGGACCTCTCCGCGAGCATCGATGCAGGCTGCGGCGTGGAGCGCCGAGGGTTTTGAAGAGGCGAGCAGCGGAGTGCCTTACCGATGAAAAGGGCCCCGCCCTCTTCGCCCGAGGGGGGAGCCGCACGGCCTCTTCACAGGTCAGCCGCCTGATCAAAGGCTACCGCGCCACGCCGCTCCTGACGTGATGCGCAGAGCGGGCGCTGGTCGGGCGCCGCAGGCGGCTGATCACGTAACCCGGACGTGGCGGCGGGTCTCAACCTCATCGAGCCGCGCGGCGGCAACCTGACGAGTACACCGTGGCGGCCCGGCAGTGTTCGGCTTTGGCCCACAGCCTTACTGAGGTGACCCCCGGAGTGTGGACACAGGGGTTCATGCTGCGAGTGAGAGCTTAACTTGCCTGTGGTACTGGTGCTCGAACTCCATCGGGGAGAGGTAGGACAGCGAGCTGTGTCGTCTGCGGGCGTTGTAGTAGGTGAGCCACTCGAATATCTCCAGCCTCGCCTGACTCATGGTCACGAACAGCTTCTTGTGCATCGTTTCTCGCTTCAGTCCCTGCCAGAGGCTTTCGGCCAGGGCGTCGTCGTAGCTCGAGCCGACTCTGCCCATGCTTCTGCGGATGCCGTACTCGTCGCTGACCTGCGCGAACGCGGCCGAGGTGTATTGCGATCCGCGATCCGCATGGAAGATCACCCCGGTCACGTTCCCGCCCCGGGTGGCGACCGCGGCCCGCAGGGCGTCTGTGACCGGCTCGGTGCGCATGTGGCTGGCCATGGACCAGCCGATCACCCGGCGTGAACAGATGTCGACGACGCAGGCGAGGTAGAGCCATGAGGCTCCGACCTGCACGTATGTGATGTCGCCGCACCATTTCTCGTCCAGGCTGTCGGCGGTGAAGTTGCGCCTCACCAGGTCCGGTGCCGGTGGCGCGAGCCGGTCCGGGATCGTGGTCAGCTTCTTCCGCCGCAGGTGGCGGCCGACGATGGCGTGCTTGCGCATCAGCCGTGCGACGCGCTTGCGGTTGACCGTGTGGCCGAAGCCCCGCAGTTCGGCGTGGATGCGCAACGCGCCGTAGTTCCCGCGGTGTTCGGTGTGGATCTCGCGGATCTCCTCGACCAGGGCGTCCTCGTCGGCCTGGCGGGCGGCCCGCGCGTCCGCGCCGGCGATCCACCGGTAGTAGCCCGAGCGGGAGACGTCAAGCACCCGGCATATCCGCTTGATGCCGAAGTCCTCGGCGTGGGCGGAGATGAAGTCCCAAGCGGCGGTCTTCACTTCGTCTCCCGGGCGAAATACGCCGCTGCCCGGCGCAGGATCTCCCGCTCCAGATGCCATTCCTTCTCCGCCTTGGCCAAACGCGCGTTCTCCGCACGCAGCCGGGCCAACTCGCCCTGCAGGCCGTCCAGTTCGGGGCCACTGCCGGTCGCGGAACCATCGGCATCGCGCACCCAGGTGCGCAGCGTCTCGGGATTGACGTTCAGATCGGCCGCGACGTCCTTGAACGTCCGCCTGCCCGCCGAGGCCCGCCACAACGCGATCGCGTCGGACCGGAACTCCGCACTGTACTTCGAGGGCCGTGCCACGTAGATCTACACCTTCCAGGACCAAGAAGATCCATTGTCAGGTGTCCACACCACGGGGGTCGCCTCACTCAACTGGAGCCCCCAGCAGGGCATCAGCCAGCCTCTGCCTCGTACGCAGGCAATTCGACCCGGCCCGCACGCAGGGCGGGGCCGTCGGCGTCGGCCGCAGCCCACCGGCACAGGCGCGCCCCTGGCCAGGTACAGAGACCAAAGACTCACCCGACGCAGGAAGGCCAGCCCCTCGACCACGCACGCAACAACTTCATCGCTTCCACGAGAAGATGATCGGCCGTCACCCAGCACGGCGCAGCAGCTCCTGGCATGCTTTGGCCCGAAAGCCTTGCGTGCGGAGGACACCGCCAGCGGTGCTGGTGTACGGGTGTCTGAAGGGAGTCCCGTCTCAGATGGCCTTGAGGAACGTCCAGTACCAAGAGGACTACCGGTCCGGGTACAACAACCTCGTCGAGGAGTTCTTCCGCCCGTCTCTCCGCGAGGCGAGCTCGTACTGGAGGGCTGTCGGCTACTTCTCGAGCACAGCACTGGAGTCCTTCGGAACGCCCCTTGGTGAGTTCGTGCTCAATGACGGCAAAATCCGTTTGGTAACAAGCGTCCAGCTCACCGAAACTGACCTAAAGACGATATCAAACGGAACCTCCAAAGAGGTGATCTGCGGCGAGCGAATAGAGCGGATCATCGAAGAGGAGTTTTCAGACGGCGTCGGAGACGGCGTCGCCCGCCTTAGCCGCCTGCTCGAGATGGGGCGGCTAGAGATCCGGATCGCAGTCCCCAAACACGGGACCGGTATCTATCACGAAAAGATCGGCGTATTCGTCGACGCGGACGGCGAGTATGTAGCGTTTAGCGGGTCATCGAACGAGTCCCGGAACGCATTCGAGAACAACCGCGAGTGCATAGACGTGTACCCGGCATGGGAATCACCCGTGCGGGCAGAACGTAAACGACAGCACTTCGAGCACGTTTGGGCTGGGACAGACATCGGCGTCGAGGTCTACTCGTTCCCCGAGGCAGCAAAACAACGTCTCTTGCAAAGCTACCGCGCTCATGCACGCAAGCAGCAGCCACGAAACAAAAAATGGCGCCACCAAGATGAGGCTCTCAAGGTGTTCCTCTCCGCGGAGTGCGGAGTTCTCAACATGGCGACTGGCACAGGCAAGACTCGGACGGCACTGAAGATCATGAAAGCCCTGTTCGACATGGGCAAGATTGACAATGTCGTCGTGGCGATGGACGGCACCGACCTCCTCAACCAGTGGCACGCGGAACTTCTACAGGCTCGGCGGGACCTCCCTCGCCAGGTCCGCCTGTATAGAGATTTCGAATCGCATAAGGATCTACAGGCCTACTCCCTTGAAGCGAAGGATCGCATCCTGCTGGTCTCTCGTGGCAAGGGACCCACGCGTGATCCGCTGGCGTCCGCTCTGCGCAAACTATCGTCACAGCGCGCCGAGCGAACCCTCCTGATTCATGACGAGGTTCACGGGCTCGGCAGCGCCGGCACTACGGAGCGCCTTGCCGGTTTGTCCGATCGAATCAGATACCGACTCGGATTGAGCGCAACGCCGGACCGCGAGTACGATGACGCCGGTAACGCATTCATCGAGGAACACGTCGGCCCCGTACTGATGTCGTTCGGGCTCGATAAGGCTATTCAGCGCGGTATTCTTGCACCATTCAACTACTTCCCGCTCCCTTACGAACTCACGCAGTCCGATAGAAAACGCCTGAGAGATGTACACGGCAGGAAGGCTGCAAGGGCAGCGGCTGGAGACCCGATGAGCGAAAAGGAAGTCGCAATTGAATTGGCCAAGGTCCACAAGACCTCTCAGGCCAAACTCCCTATCTTTGATGAGTTCATCGCGATGCACTCCGAACTACTGGAAAGGTGCGTCGTCTTCACAGAGACTCAAGAGTACGGGCAGCAGGTTCTGGACCTAATCCACAAATACCGGCCTGACTTTCATAGCTACTTCACTAACGAGCAGTCAGTAACGCTAAGCCGGTTCGCGCGCGGGGATCTTCAGTGTCTGGTTACCTGCCATCGATTGTCTGAGGGCATCGACATACGCTCCCTCCACACAGTCGTACTGTTCTCATCAGCACGCGCGCGACTGGAAACTATCCAGCGAATCGGGAGATGCCTGCGAACCGATCCTACAAACCCCGAAAAGATCGCAAACATCATCGACTTCGTGCGTACTACAGAAAATGACACCTCGAACTCCGACGTGGAGAGGAAAAGGTGGCTGACGGATCTTTCCCGTGTCCGCCACCAGGAGGAACCCCGATGAGCCTGGATTCGAAGATCACCGAAGGCATCAGAGAGGCTGTGGCCGAGGCTGGGCAAGACCCAAAGCTGGCGCAACGGCTTATCGCTTGGATGACTGCCGTTACGTCAAGCAATGAAGATGTGAACGACTCCGACGCAGCTGAACGCCGTCTCGAAGTCTTGTACGAGAGCACCACCACCAGTCGCGGCGACACCGGGGAGTTGTTCTGATGCCGTCAGTGATGCAGATCCTCGGCTGGAGGTCTGAAGGACTCCGATGCCCCGATCACAAGGTGAACTTTCGAAGCCAGACCGGCACGCTCCACAGTACCTCCCTTGTTCAGATGCCAAACGGCACTGGTAAAACAACTACGCTTGAACTGTTGCGGGCAGCCTTGTCTGGTTCCGCCGCCGACGACAGCTGGGACCGCGACAGGGTCAGGGGATATCGGAAGCGTGAGGGTCGCCTAAGTCACGGCTCTTTCGAAGTAAGGTTGCAACTTAATGAACAGCTCGTCACTATCACCTTGATCCTCGACTTCGATAACGGAAGAGCCTCTTACAAGACCACCCACGGAAAAGGTCAGAGCGAGGGGTTTCACCCGCCTCGCGAGTTCCAGCGTTTTCTCACTGAAACGTTTGTAAAATTCTTCGCGTTTGATGGCGAACTTGCGCAGGACCTGCTCGACCCTCGCCAAGTTCGCGCCGAATCGGTGGTCGAGAATCTATTTCAGATTAACTCTCTCCCTGCCATCAGCAGGAAAGTCTCGGAATACTGGGATAACCACGCTAGTAAGGTGAAAGCGACCGAAGAGAAGGCGTTGAGCCAGCGCCGTAATAGGCTCGCCAAACTTCGCGAGCAACTGAGCAGCCTCAAAGAAGAGAGGAAGCAGCTTAGGGATGAACGCAGCAAACTCTCCGCGCAGCTTTCCGAGCGGGAAGAGATCTATGATCGGGAGACTAAGAAGGGGGAAGCTCACGGTCAACGGGTGATGAGGCTGGAATCTCGTTGTGAGGATCTCTCACGCAAGGCCGGCGAGGAAGCGACAGAGCTGCTGGATGCCATGCGCAACCCGCAGTCATTGTCACCCTTTTTTGCCCAGAAATTGTACGACCTCAAGACTGGGCTCGATCGTGTGAAGCTCCCCGAAAGTGCAGCTCGGGAGTTCTTCGAGGAGCTGGCGGATGAACTCGAGTGCATCTGCGGGCGGCCAATTGATGAGGAGATTCGAAGTGTCATTCAGCGCCGCTCCCATCAGTACCTCGGGTCTGAAGATGTCTCTCTCCTCAACTCCATGAAGTCGTCGATTCATGAAGCCGTTGGAGAGTCTCGTACTGCTCCCGAGGCCAACCTCCGCGAGAGGATCAGCGACCTCGATGTTGCCGTAGGGGAGGAACGCGATGCCCAGAATGAACTTGACCAGCTCCGACTAGAAGTCGAGCAATCAGACCCTGCCGTGAAAGAAGCGAAAGAGGAGATTGAGAGACTTCGTGCACGGATATCTGTCATCGATCAAAGACTAGAGAGGTTTACCAGCACGTCTGAGGACGAAAGAGACGACCGGACCTTCGGGATCAAGGTCATCGAGAGGCGCATAAGGGAGGCAGAGCTCCGCCTGGCCGAGATCACTGAAACTCGCGATCTTCGGGAGAAGCGCGACATCCTAACCGGAATCATCAACAGTGCGTACGCCAAGGCGCGTGAGGGTATTCTGGCCGAAGTGCGAGATGATGCAAATCGGCGCATCAATGAACTGCTACCCCGCAACAGGATCACAATCGCCGAAATCAATAGATGCCTTAAGCTCAAGGATCAAGCGGCAGGCAGTATGGGGGAGACACTCTCGGTGGCCTACGCGTTCCTCGCAACCCTATTTGATCGGTCGGATCATCAGCTGCCTTTCGTGGTGGACAGCCCTGCCGGGTCAATCGACCTTGATGTGCGCAGGCGAATCGGCGAGCTAATTCCGCTACTCACGAGGCAATTCATCGCCTTCACGATCTCTTCGGAGCGTCCTGGTTTCGTACAGTCTTTGAAGCAAGCAAGCAGCGACGAGGTCCAGTTCCTGACCATCTTCCGCAAAGGCTCCGAAGGGTACGACGACCAGGCCCGAGGGATCTCTGGCACGGTAGAGAGCTCGGATGGATTCGTCGTCTCAGAGGAGTCCTTCTTCAACAAATTCCAGCTGGAGAGTCAGGAGGTGTAGCCATGTCGCAGCCATTCCGCATTCGTGACGACGCGAAGAAGTGGTTCAAGGCCTTGCGCGAGAGGGACTTTCGCGTAGATTTCGACTCCTTCTACTTCTGTTTCATGGCCGGCATCGCCACCGGGAAAAAGGCTCAGGTTCCCAAAGATGAAACATCTGAACTCGTCTCTTATTTCCCGGAGAGGTACGGGTCGCGAAAGCAGCTGCTCGTGGCCCTGTTCCTGACTCAGGAACTGGCAGATCTCGGAATCGAGATGGGCGAGAAGAAGGATGTCCACTCGAAGATCAAGAAGCTCCTGGATCCTGATTCTCCTGGACATCACCTCAGTGACGACGGAGTGAGGGAGTTCAACAAGTACGCGCACGGAGGATTCGAGATACTTCGTGACGAGTGGTTCGACGACAGGCCGCGGTCGCTAGAGACATTTCTACGGATATTCAAGCAAGAGCTTGATGCCGCGATTTCCAAGCGTCAGAGCCTGGAGGCACTGACGTGAGGTGTGTAGCCCCCCTCCCCACGGGCGGTGTGGGTAGGGAGCAAGGGCCAGTATCGAGAGACGGCTGGGCGGGGTACCTCTCGCACCTCAACCGCCCGTGCGAGTTCTCCAGGCCAGGCTGCTGTTCAGCTAGCTGCGTCATGGTTGCGAGCGTGGACCGGTAGTCGGCGCTGCGTCCGCCCGGCAGCTGAGCAAGGAAGAATTCTACCCTCCCTGCCGGATGGCAGGTGGGGAGAAGAATGCGACTCGGGATGTCTGGACTCCGAAACCGTGTTCCGCCATCGGATCTGCGAGCATGCGGCAGGCAATGAGGTTGACTGGTTTCCGTCCTGACGTGCTGCGTCCTCGATCGCGGGTCCTGCAGGCGCCAGGCTGGGCCTCGCTCGCAGGAGGCCCAGCCGCCGTCTGCACCTGAATAACATCTCCGGTCTGCGATCAGCCGGAGGTCGGCTGGACGATGGAAGAGTAACGCTTGATGATGTCAGGGTTACGTCGCAGGAACACTTCCAGCTGGTTTCGGTCCCACCAGTCGGTGTGGAAGCCATTCTTGTCCCTGATGGTGTCAAGTCGGCTCGTCAGGGCTGAGCTGACCCTGCTTGATGTGACAAGAAGGAACCCTTGCGACCCCGAATCTTCGATTACGTCCCGGATCTCTCGAACGTCACCTGTACCAACGGTGTTTGCCGTGGCCTTGCATTGGACCACGACGGAGATCTCCGTGAGATTGTTAGCCTCCACGCTCCAACGCTCGCTACGGAAGCCGGCCACCAGCTGCTTGATGAGGAGGTCCCTCCCGCCGTCCCTCTCTCTGGCGGGTCCTACGCTCCGCACTTGCGTCACAAATGGGTCAGCCTCCAAGAGCTCTCTGACCATATCCTCGAACTCTTGCCCATCGATCCTCGGCGCCCAGGTGAATGAGTCCGGGGCCAAGAGGGTGGAGGACACGAGTTGGTGCTGGGCGACGATCCGTTCACGCTCCTCTTGGTAGGCCTGCCTACCGCCTGAGCTCCCGAGGAGCACAACGATCTCGGCGCCGGCGCACAGGAGAGCGTTCTCAAAGGGAAAGACCGTGACCGTCTCTCGGTCTTCGACTGGTTCGCCAGCTGCCCTCATGATCAGCAGGGCTCTGTCCAGGTCCTTGTATGAGACCGCATTGAGGAGGTCATCGCTCCGTCGGATCTCCCCCTTCGGGCCAGGAATCACTTCAACCTTCCCCGGGAGCATGCCCAAGGCGAAGGCCACCTCTTGATCCCGCGTAATGGATATCTCTCCATCCGCAGTTCTGTAGTAGAAGTTTTCTGGACTCTTGCGGAAGGTATAGCAGTCCAAGGTTGTATCGAATATCTCTGGCAACGCAGCAGCCAGGCCCTGCGCCCACTCGTCTGCCTCTGCTGCCTGATCCTCACAGTAGAAATCATCTGAGCGGTCAGGGCAATATTCCGGCAGATTCATATGCATGAATGCAGCGAACGACCATAGGTCCTGCAGAGCGTTCTTCATCGAGTCAGGATCCGGTCGGATACTGAGGCTCATGGGCTGTCGAGGCGCAAGGAATCTCTCCCCTAGCTCACCTGCCACTGCTGGATGTTCGACATCCAGCAGCTGGTACGAGGCTTTCCCTGCCTGGTGCATGTAGGCCGCCGACATGTAGGTAGTGACGTCGGTGATGTCACTCCTGCCACCGTCCCAAGTACCGGACGGGGTACGGCAGTGAAGATATGGGAAGACGTTCCCCTCTTCGACCGACTCCAATGCCAGTGACAGCCCCATGCAGCCGACCAGGATTCTTGTTACATTCTCACGCTTGTCGACCACGAAGCTCATATTTTGCGCCAGAGAAATAAGCTCGTCATCCACAGTATTAGATCTCCCGTTCGAGATAGACCCCACGGCCAGAGCCGTGGGGTCTCGTTGTGTCTGAATGCACAGCCATTGGTCAGCTATTCGCCGTCACCAGCTCATTGGTCGGCTAAACCGCTTCATCGAGGGCGTCGTCCAACACCAGCTCGCCCTTGTTACTCGGCTGGGGAACGGGGTGGCTCAACCACTCTGCGAACTCTTCGTCAGCTACATGGAACCAATGCTTCAGCGCGCTCTTGAGGGCTCCGGTCGCCTGCTTCTCTGCGTCGCGCTGAAGGTCACTGTCAACTGCGGTCGGCCGGTTCGTCTTGAGAGCCTTGAACTGCTGCTTGATACACAGGTCCAGGTACATCCGTCGGGCCTGGCCGAGTTTGCGGTCGTAGGCGTCCCGGTCCGGAAGCCAACTAGCCACGTGGGACCAGGCATCGGGGACGGCCAGCGCCTGCATCCAGAAGTACCGGAAGTACACAGCCTGCGGGGACTCCATGTTCGCGATCTGGTTGATCGGATATGAGATGCCCACCTTGTTGAAGGAGAGCTTCCGGTCTCGCGCTTTCCCGTTCTCGATCTGGAAGAAGGAGTTCCAGCCCTCCACGAGGGCTTTCGCGAAGGCCGGCAGGTCCTTGAGGTCCACATCCCCCGCCTGTTCCTTGCGCAGTTCCCAGAGCGACCCCAAGGTCATAACGAGGCCGAGCTGGCAGGCGTGCGTGTTCAGCACGGAATATGCTTCCCTGCACCTCTTGACCCGCTCAGGCCGAGTCGACCCCAAGTATGCCGATGCTCGATACCCGTCGAAGTCACCTTCCTTGCCCTTGAGGGCCTCCCACGCGCGGATGACATCCGACTTAGGCTGTCGGCTGCTGCCGCTGTCCCGGTGGTACTTGTAATGCTCGTAGCTGTCGCGGAGGGTCCAAAAGACACCCACCCCGCCGAACAGGGCATCATGAGCGAGGGCCGCGAACGTGTCCGCGGTAAGCCAGTCGTTCTTGAGGTTGGTCAAGGCCGAGGCATGTGCAGCGTAGGGGGCCGTGCTGGACAACAGCGTCAAGATTGCCTTGCCCCATGTCTCCCTGAACCTGTCGCTTAGTGCGTCCATCTTCCCGAGCGGGAACTGCTCGTCACCGACGGTGTCTCGGTCGAAGGTCAGGCCACCGTCTTCGAAGTACTTCGGCAGGAGCGACGGAAGGTCGAGCTGGGTGCGCATGAACTTGTCACGCCTGTCATCACCTTCCCTGCCAGAAATTTGCTGCGCGACGTTGGTGAGGTACTTCTCCGGGCCGAATACGCAGCGGTTGACGGCCATCTTCAGCAAGTTGATGTTGGTGAGTACCGACCAGCGGGCCGGCCGGTAGCTGTTGACCTCAGGGTTGTCGTACTCCACCGCATACAGAGGGAGGTAGGAGTCGTCACTGCGACTCCGCAACTCGCTGAGCATGCTTCGTGTGAGGACGTTGGACAGCTCGGCGTCTGACAGGAGAATGATGCGAGACTTGCTCGGCGGTCGAGCTTCCTTGTTGACGTCGACGAACAGCTTCCGGGCGGCTTCGTGTGGGCGAGCACCGTCCCCAGTCTGATCCGGGAACCAGCACACGGTCACAGGGACCTCGACCTTCGACAGGTCGGGCTCGCCGGCACCGTGCTCCTCGAGCGCACGTAGGACCTGGTGCTCGTAGAAAGAACGGAATTTGACGGCAGATGACTCCTGCCACGATTTGGTCAGCGTCCGCTCGATAGCGAGCAGGGCCATAGCTCGGTGCTGGCCATCCAACACGACGAGGCTTGCTTCGGTGTTGTTCCACCACAGCTTGCCGACGTTCGCTCCGTGGGGCTTGCCGTCGGCACCAAGCAGACGGTGCGTCTGGAACGCGTTTCCGGCCTGCTGCTCTTCCCACGTAGCTTCGTCCGCATTGATGGCTGCGCCCTCGCCGAGCGCGGGGAAGGACGTCGGCTGCTTGTTCCGAAAGGGCAGGAGCACCGCGACGATGGGGGGAAAGAACGCCGGTCCTGTGGTCTGAGGTTTGAGTAGATAGGGAATCAGTTTGACTGCCACTCGGTGGTCATCAAGGTCGCGCTGCAGAAGCTGGTTGAAGTCCAGGTCGCCAGCGTCCATCACCTCTCGTACTGGGGCCAGGCTCCTGGTCAGTTGACGTTCAGGCGTGTCGGCGTCCCCACCGAGGCGGGCCTTGGTCATGATGTAGTCAACCCGTCCCGCAGGGGTATCGAAGCTCCCCCAAGTGCCCTGTACGTAGTCGCGGAACGTGAGCCTGCCGCCCGAGCCGAACATCCTTCACTGCCTTCCCACTGTGATCTGTACCTGGTGCCAGCGGCCATTGGACGGGCCGCGCTGCTTGTGGCTTTTGAGCTTCCTTACGGCATCCTGCAGGTCACAGCGCGTCCGCGGAGCCCGATGCCGGAAACATGGGTGGTCCTGCCTCAGGAATCAGCCAAGCCTGGCTGGAGCGTGACGCCGGTGCCGGCAGGGGCAGGCCCTCCCGGCACCGGCACAGGGTCACGCGTCCTTGAGCTCTTCCTTGAGCATGGCCTCAGTGAACATGCCCCAATGTGTGCGTAGTTGGCTGTAGTCCTCTTCTGCGTTCTGGGACATGGATTCGGCGCGTGCATAGCCCATGAACAGGAGGTCGATCGCTGCTTCGGCACGGCGGGCGAGGTCGAGCATGTCCTCTGGGGTGAGGCCGTCCGTGCCTTGGTCAGCGAGCTTCTTCAACGGCACGTAGACCTCACGGAAGAACGTGTGCCGAAGGTTGAACTTCACGACGGCCTTGCCGTTGAGGTGCTGCACCACGATGAACTCTTTGCCTGGCCAGCTCGCATCAAAGAGGGTGATGGGCTTGGTCAGGATCTGTTCACGTAGCGCGTCGACCTTCTCGGCATCTACTACCGGGTCAAGTCCCATGTCTTCTGCGGCGTCCAGGACGATCTGTTCCTCCTGCTCGGGGGTGACAGTTCGTCCAGCAATACCGTGAGGAAGGCTGGAGTTAGCTCGCTCTGCGGTAGCCATGCTTCCGTCGTGTGGACCGCTCTCGAGACGCGTTCGCGTGTCGACTTCGGTCCAGTGCTCTCGGATCTGCTTGCGAGCCTCACGTACAGGTCGCTTCAGCCAGTCACGCAGTTGGTTCCGGAGCTTCGTCACGGGCTCGGCTCCGCGCTTGACGTTGCGGACCTGGAAGTACTCGTCCAAGTCGGCAGGGAAGGAAACCTCGATGGCGACGTATCGGATGCCCTTGTCTGTCCGTGCTGCCTCGAGGAGTCGAGGGATGCCGTCGTAGAAGATCTCCCGACCGTTGCGCAGGATGCTGATCTTGCCGGCATTCTCCGGGTTGATCTGGAACTCGCCGATGTCGTGGCCTTCGTGGTCCACAGCGCCGCCTGCCCCGGCGTAGGGCCGGAATTGGACGGGTACTAGGCCGACTGTTACATGAACCTTGTGGCCATTGATCTCAATGTCGCCTTCCTCGACGACGGTGCCGCGGGGGTCGAGCTTCTTGGACTTGTACCTGGCGATGATGCGGGGGTTGTCCCGCAGGAAGAGGGGGTCGTGAAGTGTGACCGGCTTGCCTACCAGTTCGATGGTGCGCCCCGTGTCGATGTAGGTCCGAAACGCACGGGCGATAAACTTGCGGAGGTCGGCGATCTTCTCATCCAGGGACGTGCCGTATGTGCCGCCGGTGGATAGCCGGTCGATCTTGCTGAAGATCACAACGGTTCCGGAGGCGAGTGGGCGGCCGTCCCTGCCTACCATCTGCTTGGCGGCTTCCTCAGGCCAGTCTTGGACCTCGTAGGCGCTGATGTCCTGCTGCTTGCCGTCCCTGACCTCCTCCAGGTCCAAGTAACTGTGGTGGATCGTGGTGCTGTTGGCACGCTTGCTGTAGATGTCGATGCGCTCGCCAATGCTCAGTCCGGCAAGCTTTAGTCCCATCCCATAACGGCCAAGGCCGTCACGCTCGTTGTAGCGTGCGCTGTAGCCCATGGACAGCACGTTGTGCATGATCGCTGGGTCGATTCCGACGCCGTTGTCCGAGATGATGAACTTTTCGATGGTCTTCTTGCGGGCGCCGTACACCGGCAGGACTCGCATCAGGGTGGCTTCCGCCTGGATGGAGTTGTCCAGGGGCTCGCCAATGGCAGCCGTGAGGTCGAAGCCGGCGTCGCGCATTGATTCCAGGGCGCGGTCGATCTGGATGATGCTGGCACGCTGGTCGCCTGGGGCCTGGAACAGGGGTGCTGTCGTCATCAGTGGTCCTCACTCGGACTGGTAGCGGGATCGGTCTTTGAAGCCTGGGGTGCGAGGCGCAGCCTCCGCACACTGCGTTGCGTGGCCCGGCAGTACACGCAGCTGGCCTTTTGGTAGGCGGGACGGTCCGGGTGTATGCGGTTGGTGATCTCAGGCGTAAGCGTGTGGAACAGTGCGCACTCGACCTCGTAGGCGTTCAGTGGACTGTTGTGAACGTCGTACGTGAAGTACGCGCCACGCCGGTTCGTGCAGTGCCGGAGGAGCCGTCGCCGAAGGTCTGTGTCGCTGCGGCCGATGTAGCTCGGGACGCCTGTTGACGTGTAGAGCACGTACGTTCCGATGTACTGCGGTGGGATGAGTGCTCGTACGAGCCACGGGCGAAGTCGGAGGAGTCTCGGATTCATGCAGCCAGCACCGATGCCTTCCAGAACTGGCGGGCTGCTCTCCGGGCGCGGCTGATGCGTTCTCGTACTCGGGCTACAGGGAGGCCCTCCCGATGCGCAAGGGTCGCGGCGTCCTCACCACGTGCAAGTGCCTGGAGCAGGGCTCGCTGCTCGTGGGAGATGCCGGGTTCGCTACGGAGCCACTCGTTGATCTCGACCAGCGGATAGTCCCGGTCGCTCACACCCTGCTCGGTGTGCTCCGCGCTGAGGGAGACAAGAGGGGTGATGGTCTTGCGGCGCTCGAGTACCTCGTATGCGTGTCCCATGGCTGACCGGACTCGGTACTCCGCCGGCGTCGACTCATCAGAGGGGTTGCGCAGAAGCTCGTCGAGGGCTCGGTCGATCCTGTCGAGCTGATAGGTGTCGAAGGTGGCGAGCGCGCTCTGTTGCAGCGCGACAATAGCCCCCTCGACGGGGTGGCTGATCATGATCGCTCCAGGAGGTCTGGTGGCGAACCCCATGCGGTGGCTCGCGTCCGTGTGTTGAAGCGGTGCTCATTCAGTTGTCCTGCAAGGGTACTAGGCGCCACTGACAGGTGTTGGCGAATCTACCTAATCTGCACGGCGCCTGACTGTCCCTCACTTAGATAGGTCGGGCAACAGCGCCTGTTGTTGCAGGTGTTGCTGGGAAAGTCTGCCAGCACCGTCCAGCGCCTGCACACCCCCAGGTCGGCATGCAGAAGCCCGCCCCACCTATAGGCGGGGCGGGCCAACCATCATCCATCCGTCCAGAGCTATCCCGTGGCGGTGGAGACGAGCTGTTCGACGGACCGAAGGTCGGGGCGACCGTGCAAGTAGCCGATACCGCGGTGCAGATGCACCGTCAGCGTCCGAGCGATGGCCTCGTCCGAGAGCTCCTCACCGTCCATGAGGCACCGCTGCTTAAGCAGGGCAAGGTAGATGTCTCCGTATGGGCTGGTGAACGTCTTCCAGGACATCTCGACGTTGGAGTCGGTCACGACTTCCTTCACCAGTGGCGTGGATGAGTCTCGGAGCGACAGCGCCAGGGCCCACCTGCACAGCTCGTTCCACTGGGTCATACCGGTGTTGCGCTTCAACCAGATGAGTTGATCCTTCGCCGTCTGCGAAAGGCGAACTGTCTCAAGCGACATGCGGGGCTCCTGCGGTCCACCAGTAGCCAGCCTCGACGGTGGTGGTGAACGACGTGTCGTCGTGAACAAGGGTGTAGGTGTGTGCGAGGGAGGGCTTCAATCGGCTGAGGAGATTCTCGTCGATCTCCTCATCCGTGGACAGCAGCAGTACCTGCCGACCGGCGTTCGGGAAGTACCGGTCGACCAGGTGCTGGCGGTGCCGGCTGTCGAGGCGCCCCAGAGGCGTGTCGATCACGCTGGGCAGCTTGTTTCCTGCAACCTTGGCCAGGCCCCAGAGCAGCGAGATGGCAAGCAGCTGCCGTTCGCCCGCGCTGAGCCGTCCCGGATCGATGGGTTCCCCGTCGGAGTCCGCAAGGATGAGGTTGGACTTGCCGGTGTCGATCCGCAGATCGTGGATAAGACCGCTCTTGCGCATCAAGGCCTTGAAGCTTTGGAGGACAGCGACTTCTAGGCGGCTGATGTGGCGTCGCAGCAGAGCCTCGCCGAACTTCTCCAGCGTGTCTCGTGCCTTTTCCGCGTAATCGACGATTCGCTTGAGTTCCTCGATCTCGACCAGCGTCTTGACCCGCTTCTGCTGCGCTCGCTCTAGATCGGCGCCGATGCGAACACGTCGGCTCTTGATCTCCTCCAACTGCTCTTCGCCGCGCCTGTGCTCGTCCTTCGCAACGGCGAGCGCGTTGATCGCCTCGTTACGCTCCTCAACAAGATCCTTGATCAGCTTCTTGTCCGGGACACCAGCGAGGAGGCGATCGGCGTCATCGAGACGGTCAGTTGTCTCCGCGGACTCCTTGAGGAGTTCACGAGCTCGGGATGCATCCCGAGAGAGAGCTTCATCGAGAGCCGAAAGCTGCTGCAGCGCGTCGAGCGGAAGGTCGAGGCTCTGCTTGAGTTCTGCTGCGCTCTCGCGCTTCAGGCGATCCGTGGCCAGCTTCTTCTTCAACGCTGTGCGCGCGGCAGCCGTCACCGACGCAGGAAGCTGGTCAAGGAGCCACGCATCGCGGTCCTCTAGGACGCCTACGACTCGCGTGGCGTCGTCAGCATCCTTCTCTCGTCCGGCCTGTTCGCGGAGCCTGGCCAGCTGCTGCGGGAGCATGAGGAGAGGCAATGGCCCGGCAGCGAGAGACCTCAGGGAAGCACGCTGGGCTGCCAGACGATCGGCGATGGCCTTCTGATTACTCTCGAGTTCCTTCTGCCGCTCGAAGAGCTTTCCGCCGGCCCGCTCAAACTCCTTTTCCACCTTGTCGAGTCGCATCTGCAGCCGGTCGCACCTGGAACGGACGCTGCCCAAGGTCTGTGTGCGGTCCGCGATTTCCTGTCTCGCCGCTTCGTACTCGGCTTCTTGGGCGCGGATCTGGTCGAGGATGGCCTGGTCCTCGCTGGACAGTCTCTGTCGTCGTACTAGCGCAACAAGATCGGTACGGAGCTGCTCCACCGTGCTCACGCCGAGGAGCGAGTGGACCGCAGACTCGATGACGGTGGCTGCCCGCTCAGGGTCCGCGAGAGACTCGATCTTTTCTCCGTCGAAGAAGAAGAGCGAGGCTACTTCGAGCGGAAGGATGTCTTCTACGTGCTCGGCCCAGCCGTCGCTGAGGATCCGGTCAAACTGGCCATCCACGATGACGTTCAGGAATTCCTTGAGCTGCTTACCGCTGATGTGCCAGCTCCGGACAACCCGGTAGTGCCGCTCTTGGTCATCCACAACGACGGAGAACTCCAGGGCGATCTCCGCACCGTCGGCCGGGTTGGCCTTGCGGTTGATGCTCTCGCGTAGGTAAGAGTCGTAGGAGCGGGTTCCACGACCGCTGCATTGCGCTCGCTTGCCGTAGAGCACCAGTTGGATGGCATCCAGCAGGGTCGTCTTGCCGCAGCCGTTGAGGCCTCCGATCAGGACGATCGGCCGCCCGGGCTTAACGCTCAAGTCGAGGGACTGCTTGCCGCGGTAGGCGCCAAAATCGTGAAGTGCAATGTTATGAAGGAGCATCGGTGGTCTCTTCGTCCAGCGTCACGTAGGTCGGGGCAGTGTCGCGGATCTCCTGCTTACGCTGCGCGAACTGAAGGGCGTCGTCTTCGTTCTCGTAGAACCCCTTCTTGATCGTCCTCTCCAGCTCCTTGAAGAGGCCAGAGCGCCGCGTCATAGTCCGGTGCTTCCGCTCGACCGCGAGGAGTTCACGCGTCATCGTGAAGTGGATGTCGTCGCCATCGCACACTTCCTTGAGGAGATCGATCTCCTCCGCCCCCAGCACGAGCTGCTCGTCAAGAGGCCGTCCAGGAAACGTCTCGGTCGTGGCTGCCTCATAGATCGCCGGCAGCGTGTCCTCGACTTCATGCTTGTCGAACACCCAGATGCGGCGGATCTCGTGCAGCTCCGCCTCCGAGATCAGCTCGATACCCCGCACACTCTCCGGTGCGGTTTCCCTCACGAGAGTCTGCGCCTCCAAAAGCTTAGTCAGCCACTTCTGACGCGCTTCCTGCGTGTACGGCCCCTGGATGACGCCGTCGTGGAAGAGTTGAACGTTGCCGTTCATCCGCCGGAAGTCTCGGTCCTCCTTCTCCGTCGACACGTCATCGAGGAGATTCCGGAGTTCCAGGAGGGGCCGCATCCACTCCTTCTCGTCATCGTTGCGGATCATGGCAGTCATCGACTTGTCCTTGTCCACAAGTGTGCAAGTCCAGCATCCGAAGCGACTGTCACCGCAGGAAGGTGTGGTGTCGTCCACCACCAAGGGGCACTCTGAGTCCTCGGATGCGCCCTGGTACATGGTCAGCAGATCCTTGTTCCGATGCCCCCACGCGTTGGAGTACTGCATCAGGAACATCCAGACCTCATCGGTGCCCCACGCTTCAATGGGGCTGTAGACGAGGGAGTTCGGCAGATTGCCGTTGGGAGAGAGACGGTCTCGCACGCGGCGCTTCTCGTGCTTCGCCATGGCGCGGGCACGCGCTTGACTCTCGGTTTTTCGAATGCCGAGAACGAGGATTGCCTCACCGTGACGGCGTACGACGCGACGGATGAACGCGTTCGACGGCTTGATCTTCAACCGCTCCGTGCACCAGCGGAACTTGGGGCGAGGGGCTGGATAGCCCTTACCAATGAGGTTGACCCAGAAGGTGTCCTTGACTTCGGGGATGAGACGGTGCGGCTCGATAGGCAGCCCCTGCTCCTTCGCTGCCTTCCCCATCGTGTCTAGTGATTGGGTGACCCAGGCGGCGACCACCGGATTTTCAACCAGTGTGTCCGTGCTGATGACGTGCACGGGCTTGGTGCGCTGCTCGTCCGGCAGCCCTTGGAGGGCAAGCCAGACGAGTTGGAGTACGGCGGTGGAGTCTTTGCCGCCGCTGTAGCCGATGACCCAAGGCACCTCGTCAGCTGTGTAGAGCTCACGGATCTCTTCCGTGAGCTCGCTGACTACTTCGGCGAGGGCCCTCCCCTGGAAGGGGGCCGACGACTTCGGGGTGCTCATGCATCTCCTCGCAGGTATGCGTCCTCTACACGCTGCTCTTCCGGGCTGAGTTGGAGCTTCATGTGACGGCGCAGGTAGTTCACAGTCAGGGTCAGGTTTTGGTGGCTCTTCGACACACGCCCGCCGATCAGCGCGCGACCCTCCCAATCCGGGTTGATCCGGGACCAATCAACCGAAGTCAGGCGCTTGAGCTTCGAATGCCACACCTGGGGTGACTCGGAATCCCGCAGGAGCGAGTTCCCGATCCGGCCGAGAGCGTGCAAGGCAATGCCATGGCTGTGGATGTAGTCCTTGCGTACCTCAGGGGCTGCAAGCTCGCGCCCGCGCACCATCCCCCACTCGGGAACCACAGAGTCGACGGCCTCCCAGTATGCCTCCGCCAGCGCCTGGGCCTTGTCCTTCTTGATCTCCAGCCCTTGCAGGAGGGACTGGGTGGCGTAGTAGACGGCGCTCAAGGTGAAGAGCTTGCGGGAGCGTTGAGCGAGGGTGCTGTTCTCCATCTCAACGTGTCCCTTAAAGACAGGGGACTTCATAGCCAACAGTCGAGCCATGATCGCCAGATCATCTCGGTGGTCGTACAGCACGCCGATGGAACGTTGCGGGCGCACGGCATGGCGGTTGAGGTCGGCGAACATCTGCTGGCAGCGGGCCAACCCAGCATCATGGAAGAAGACGACGGCGATCGTCTCCTCGCCAAGGTCGGGGTTCTCCTTCAGGGCCTGCTCGATGGCCGCCCGCCGATGCTGCCCATCGTTGATCAAGAAGCGGGCAGCCATGGGGATGCGGATCTGACCAGCACGCATCCCCATGCCGGAGTCGGCAATGCTCTCGAAGTACATCTCACCGTCGACCGACGCAGTGAGCGCGCTGAAGACGTAATCGTCTGGGTTGTCGACGATGTACCGAGTGAGTGCTGGAAGCCGTCCCTTGTTCAGGACTCGTTGGGCTCGAACCTCCGGCGCCAGCTCATCCTCGTCGAAGAGGAAGATCTTCGGGATGAGCCGCAGAGGGCACATGGACACGTAGAACTCGCGCCCCGCCTGGACGCCCCGGATGGCTGGAAAGATGTAGTCAAAGCCGGCGGAGGTGGCGGTGTCGGCAAGCTGCGAAGATGACGATGATCCCACTCGCGTAACGCTATCGTACGTGAGGTAAAAGACGTACAAGACGTGCTGGATTAACGGTCAAAGGTGTGGTGGGGCTAGTGGTGACGTATCTCGATGCTGCGGCTACGACACGTGTGGACCCGCGTGTGGCCGATGTGGTGATGCACTGGATGACCGAGGACTTCGGGAACGCCGGCTCCCGGACACACGAGTACGGGACCCGCGCGAAGCGAGCGGTGCAGCAGGCGCGCGAGTACCTCGCAGGCACTGTCGGCGCCGAATCGGACGAGTTGATCTTCACCAGTGGGGCTACTGAGAGCAACAACATCGCGTTGCTCGGCCTTGCTCCCCATGGCGAGCAGAGTGGTCGGCGTCACATCATTACCTCGGCGATCGAGCACAAGGCAGTGATCGAGCCCCTGGAGCACCTGCAGTCTCGCGGTTTCGAAGTCGACTTCATCAAGCCTGGCTCGTCAGGCAGGGTCTCCGTCGAAGCAGTGATGGAGCGGCTGCGTCCGGACACGCTCCTCGTTTCTCTGATGCACGTGAACAACGAGACGGGTGTGGTCCAGCCTGTGGCCGAGCTCGCTGGGCATCTACGTGAGACCCCGACGTACCTGCATGTGGATGCCGCGCAGGGGTACGGGAAAGTACCTGAGGATCTGACCGCGCCGATCGACATGATCAGCGTCAGCGGTCACAAGATTGGCGCTCCGAAGGGTGTCGGGATGCTGGTCACCCGGCGCCGACGCTGGGACAGGCTGCCACTGCAGCCGATCATGTTTGGTGGCGGTCAGGAGCGGAAACTGCGCCCGGGAACACTGCCGGTGCCGCTGATCATGGGCCTGTCTGAGGCGGCGAAGATCTTCCAGAAGGAGCACAGGCAGTGGAGCAGGAGCGCGGCGGAGCTCCGCTCCCGGCTCTTGGATTCGCTCGCGAAGACCCGATTCCGGATCAATGGGGACCAAGATCACACCGTCCCGCACATCCTTAACCTGTCCTTCGACGGTGTGGACGCCGAGGCGCTCATTGTCCGGTTGAAGCACCACGTAGCCGTCGCGACGGGCTCTGCGTGCACGAGCGCCTCGTACACCCCGAGTCACGTGCTCACCGCCATGGGGCTGCCCGAGGATGCGGCGGAGAATGGGCTCCGCCTGTCCTGGTTCCCGAGCCAAGCAGCTGACCTTGATGTTGAGGAACTGGCGGACCTGATCGCGTGGATGCAGCCCGACTCTGCCTGATCGCTCATCCTGCCGTACGGCGCACTAGTCGATGTCCGCGAAGGGCCCGACCGCAGCGGATGAGCTCTGCCTCCCAGCCGTTCTCTGTGCCGATGAGGTGAGGGCGCTCGTACAGTCCCGCCTTCATCTCTGCGGCCGTGAGTCGCTTGTACCGCTCGACGTCATGATCATCCGCGGCCAGGAACTCGTGCTTGCGATGGAGTAGAGGCCTGTTCAGGGATTCGGCGTACGAGGTGAAGGACGTCTCCAGCGTTTTCAAGTCCACTTGGTACGAGGACAGCGTCCTTGGATGTGGGTCGGTGTCGAAGTCCGGGTAGTCCAGCCAGCTCACCGCCCGGCCTTGGTGGCGGAGCTTGGCCAGGGTCCATTCTTGTGGGCGGCCGGCGGCGATGGATGCGCAGTGCTCGTAGAGGCGCAGCACTGTGGGCATGCGGTCGAGTGCTCGCTGGTGGACGTACAGAGCGGTTTGGGTCAGTTTTCCAACTGCGGAGGCGTTCATGGCTCCGCGGATGTACGTATCGTCGCGCAGCTTGAGCAGCAGCCGGTCGGATCGCTGGCAGGCTTCCTTGTAGGAGGAGAAGAAGGCGCGGACGTCGAGTTGGACGCTGAGCGGGAGGCTGCTGAAGGGGCCGCGGCCGTTGAAGAGCTCGACGGCGAGAAAGAGCAAGGTGTTGAGCGTGGTTAGCCTCTCGCCTTCTTCGACTTTGCTGGAGTCGGCGGAGTCCCGTACGAGTCGACGGACCTCGTTGGGGCGCAGGTGGCCGAGCAACTCGGCCATTGGCTGGGGGACTTCTTCCATGCGAGGCAGCCGCCCGCGACGTTCGGCGTAGTCGACGACGGCTGCGATCGCTGAGGTCGTGTCCTCGGATGCGAGCCACTCCGCATCGGGAACGATCCGTCGGGCAAGGTAACTGAGCCGTGCTCTCTCATCCTTGAAGGCATAGACAACCCCTGGTGCGGCGGAGACTGTCCGTACTCCGGTTACTTCCTCGACGTAGGCCCGTAGCTCACTGGCCCCGAAGAGGTGTTGGAACGTCTGCCGGCTGGTGAGCAGGCCATCGCCGAATGCCTCTCCTCTGACCTTTGACTTCTCCCACGTCAGTCGTGCTGAGGCGACGAGGACTGTTCCAGCTAGGTCCCACGCCTTCTTCAGGGTCTTGCGTCGCTCCTGTAGGTCTTCGATGACGTTGAGGACGTAGGTGAGGAGCACGACGTCCGCTGGCTCCAGCTTCGTGTCGGCTTGGTAGAACGGGTCCCAGCCGACTGCTTGGCAATCCAGTTGTTGGAGCGTACGTACGTCGCCCCCACGGCCGCAGCCGTAGTCAAGGACGGTGCGCCCGGGGAGTACCTGCTTGTCAACCATGGCCTGTCGCGCGGGGACAGAGAGGCTTGCTCTGCTGATCGCGGTCAGTCTGCGATCGCTGCTCCATGTCTGCTGCACCATGCTCACGCCCTCACACAACTGGCTGACAAGCGGAGGGTAGCGGCGGGTACCCCCTCGATGGACACGAAGGGAAGACGCCGACCGCAGCTGATTGGGTTCTACGACCCATGGCCCGGCGCACTCGCTCGGTCAAATCCGGGGCCCCGACGGCCATCTATTCGCGATCACATCTCACGCCACACGAGGCCCATCGAGCATCTACCTGTCCTTCCGGCCGCTGCGGGGCCACCCAGTGGCCGCGCGTCCCTGCCCCGCGCTCCTCGCGAGACGGGTCTCAGGAATCGCGGCGGGTCGATGCGCCTGCCACAGCAAGATTCGAAGAGGGCAGCCGCGGAATGTCTTACCGACGAAAAGGGCTCCACCCTCTTCGCCCGAGGGTGGAGCCGCACGGCCTTATCGCAGGTCAGCCGTCTCGTCATAGGCGACCGCGTCACGTCTCCGTCCGACGTTGTCGGTCATGGTCAGTGTGTCCTTTCCCGATATGCCCGGGGCGGACGCTGTGATGTCGGCAGTCCCAGGTGTCGATCGGTGGCTAGTGCCGGTTGCAGACCCAGGTCTTTGGTTCTCCGTGGGCGACGAGATCGAGGTCTGTAGTAGTGGCCGTGTCGCACAGCTGGCACGTCACCTGGATGGTGCGTGGCATGCGCACGGGCTGTACGGGCTCGTCGACGTGCAGCGTAAACGGGACCGTCTTGTCGTTGGGGGTGATGATCAGCCGTGAGCCGAGCTCGGGATGGGGCGCAATGGTCTCGATCGTCAAGTGCGCGTTCGGGTTCTCTGGGAGTGCGAAGACGTCGCCTCGGCGGAAGCGGGACGCGATGAGCGTCGACGGGAGGCTGACAGTGACGAGGAAGCCATTGGCCTGGCGGGGGTTGGGCATGGGTGGGTTGGGCGGGGTGCTCATGGCTGGTCTTTCTGTTGCTGTGCTGTGGTGCGCTTGACTTTGCGGGCCGCGGCGAGTTCGCCGTTCACCTGCTGGCGGGCTTTGCGGAGTCGCTGCTTCGCTGCGCGGAGCCGGCCCCGCGCAGCGGCGAGGGTACGGAGTGCCGAGGGACCAACTCGGTAAGCCTTACGACCTGCTGGGTGTAGTGCTCGACCTCGTCGGCGCGGATCTCGATGGAGCGTCGGCGGGGCTTGTAGTCGGCCGGTGGCTTGCGAGGCTTGGCCCGCTCAGCGCGAGCGAAGTCGATGAACTCCTCACGTACGACGAACTTGTTGCGCTTCTTGTCAATGCCCGTCAAGAGCACGAGGCAGGGGAAGTTGGAGTGGCCGGATGCCCAGTTGCTGACGGCGCTGCGGCTGACGCCGGCGAGGTGGGCGCCCTCGGCGAGGTTGATCAGTTCGTCCTCGCGTCCCTCGTACTCGGGGCGCAGCCACGTAACGGAACTGCTGGCGGTGGTCATGCTCTGGCCTCTCGGGCCGCAGTGGCCCCGGTGATGCCGGGGCCACCGAGGTGGTCAGTGTGAGTCGGTGCGCTGTTCGCGGTGTGCCTCGGAGAGGCGTTCGGCTCGCTGGTCGCGCGCTATGGCCAGCAACCCGAGTGGGCCCGCGCCGCCATTGATGCCGTCGTGGAGAAGACCGGCCAGGGTGTAGCGGGGGTTGGTGGTCAGCGCGTGTCGGAGGGCAACGCGGGCGGTCACGGTGTCGTTCTGGCGCCAGGCGACCCATGCCAGGAGGGTGAGGAGCGGGACGGCTTTGTCGGTGTGTGGCGAGACGCAGCGTCGGGCGAGGTAGGCCCACAGTCGTCGCGCATGGGGAAGGTCGTCGTCTTCGCAGTACTCGACCGCCTGGTCTCGGGCGTGGCTGTCTTGCAGGCCGAGAATGAGCCGGGCAGTGATGTCGTCGGCGAGTTCGGTGGCTCCTTCCCGGAAATCCTGCATGGCGGTCGCAAGGAGCCTGCCGGTGAACTCGTGCGCGGTGCGCTTCCCTGTGGGTGTGGTGTTCTGCGCCTGGAGGCTGACGCCTTCGTCTTCGAACGCCTGCCACTGGAGCGGGGCGGCATTGGTTTCGAGAGGATGGAACTCGGCTGCGATCTCGCTGGAGCGGCGGCCGGGTGAGTAGCCCTTCCGGATCAGCTCGGCGGTGACGCTATGGGGTGCGTCGAGCGGCGGGAGCGGTACGCCGAAGCAGCAACCGGGAGTGATGCACTGGTAGGCCCACCAGCGACCTGCGGTGATGCCGAGGGATTCGAGGACGGGCACCCCATGCCCGATGCAGGTGTCGGTGATCCAGTTGGCCAGGGAGCGCAGCTCCTCGGCGGTGTCCTCGGCGGCTTGGCCGGGACGAGGTTCGCGGCAGAGGTAGATGATGACTTTCTCGGGCCTGATTCCGCGGTCCTGGACGGTGTTGAGGAAGTGGCAGGCGAATGTCTCGGCCGTCTCCTGCCAGGTGGCGGGGTCGTCGGGGATAGGTGCCGTCATGGTCGGCCCGTCGACGATGTTGGGACCGGTGACGCTGTGGAGGACGATACTGTCATCGGGATACAGGCCGAGGAGGAACGGCAGGAGTTCGGCGAGGCCGCCGGGGTTTTGGATCGTGAGCTTCTGCGATGTGGTCACTTCTGGGTTCCCTTGTTCGTGGTGGCGCGGCGCTTCTTGGCCGGAGGTGTCTTGGCTTCGGGCTTCGGCTCGGGCTTCGGCTCGGGCTTCGGCTCGGTCGTGGCGGTGGTCACGTGCCTGGGCTTGTTGGTGAGAGCGGGGAGCAACTGGTCGCGCAGGACAGTGGCGAGGGCTGCCGGGAGGTCGTCGGCGGGCCGGGTCGGGACGGTGGCGTGCCAGGTGCGTCCGGGCTGTACGCGGGCGTCGTTGGCTGCCTGGGCTGCGGCCTTCTCCTCGGCGGTGCCGGCGGGAAGCGGCGGCAGTTCGGGGCCTGCGGTGATCCAGGTCTGAATGATCAGGTCGCCGGGCTGCACTCGCAGGCCGATGCGGTGGCCTTCGGGGTGGGTGTAGTGGGTGGTGCGCTCGGGGGTGTCGGTGTCCTCCTTGATCCAGGGCGCTTTCAGATCTGGGGCGAGTTGGTCGAGTGGGTGCGCGGTGGCTGTCTCGTCAGGAGCGGCGAATGATGGTCTGCGAGTGCGTGGGGCGGGGGTGGCGCGGGGGCGTGCGAGGTCGTGTTCTTCGGTCATGCGGGGACGTCTTTCTTGTCGGGCATGAGCTGGTCGATGAGCCGGAAGGCGCGTCGGGAGGCGGCGATGGCGCTCGCGGTGTCCACGTAGCGGTCGCGCTGCGCGAAAGCGTCCTTGGCTTCTTCGACGGTCTTGGCGTAGTCGTCTTCGGGGGCGAGGGAGTCGGCGCAGCCGATGAGGGCGCGCGGGCCGAGGTCCCAGATGATCGTGTTGACGGCGGCGCAGGCTGCGGCGAGCGAGTCGATGTCGTTGCCGTACCAGGTGTAGTCGTGCGGGTTGAGCTGGAGGTCGCGCAGGCGCTGGGCGACGGAGCGGAACATGGTCCCCGAGCCGACGGCGGGTTCGCGGATGGCCATGTTCGGTCCGGCGAAGTCCTTGTCCACGAGGATCCGGGCCATCAGGTCGGTCACGCACGCCGGCGTGTGGTACTCACCGCGCCACTTCTTGTCGCTCTTGTGCCGCAGGCCGGTCAGCAACGGGCTGAGGACGTCGGACTCGGAGCGCCAGTACGGGTCGTCGTGGCCGGTGAGGTCCAACAGGCCCGTGTTGATAGCCCGGTTAGTGACGGCGTGGACGGCGCGGAGCTGCTGCGTGTCGGGATCGGGGTTCCAGGCCCAGTCGTGCAGGCGCAGGGCGCGGTTGATCAGGTCGGGGCGCTTGATCCAGTGGCCGAGGTAGATCTCCTTGAAGAACTGCGGGAGTTCGTCAGGCCGGAGGTTGAGTATCCAGTCCGCCAGGCCGGTGCCTATCTCCTTCGGTTGGCGCAGGAGCGCGAGGGCGCCGACGGTGCCAAGCGGTATGTCGATGCTGCTGCCGCCGAAGTTCTGGTACCAGGCGTCGATGACGTTCTCGGCGATCTTGCGGGCGTGCTCGTGCGGATCGGAGGGTGCGAGGTACTTCCGCGCGGCGACCTTGGGCGCGGTTCGTACGGCGGCCTTGGACTTGGGCGGGCCCGTTTTGGCCCAGGCCGGGACCGGCCGCGCGGCGGGGGTGGCCGCTCGGGGGACGAACAGTTCGTCGTCGGACATGGGTCTCCTGTCTGCGCGCATGGCGCCGCCCCGGTGCGCAGAGCGCGGCCGGGGCGGCGAAAGGGGTGCGGTGTTGGGGTCAGCCGGTGGTGGTGTGGCCTGCGGCGCTCATTGCGCGGGCAAGGACGGAGGCGGCTGCGTCAGGGTGTCCGGTGCAGCGCAGGCCGGTTTCCAGGAACATCAGGGCGAACTCGTCCGCGCCCATGTCGGCCATGAGTTCTTCGAAGCTGAGGTGTCGCACCGCATCGGGCCGGAAGGCGTAGCCCAGGCGCAGCTTCTCTTCGATCTGGGTGATGGTGTCGGCGGTCTGCTGGCTGGTCATGCCGAGGAGGGATGCCCAAGCGGTGAGTGTCGTGTCGTCTACCGGGATTTGCATGGGTGGTGGCCTTTCTCGTTCGGCGTGATCAGGAGGGGAAGGGATTGTTCCGGTAGTCGGGGTGGCAGACGGCCCACAGGCCGTCGGCGAGGGGTTCGGTGATGACGCCCCATCCGGCCCAGCGCATGACGGCGAGGTAGCCGAGTCGGCCGCCGGCGAAGCCAGGGCGGTCCTCGCAGTCCGGGTCGGGTGCGATGAAGAGCCAGCCGGGGAGGTCGTCGCAGCCGGGCATGACCTGGAAACCGGGGCTGAGTTCGTGGGTGCCGTCGGTGTGGATGGGCGGCAGGTCGGCGGCTTGAAGGATGTGGATGGCCTGCCGCACGTAGGCGTGGTCGCGGTACTCGGGCAGTGTGCCGACGCCCTCGCGGATGACCGGGCGGTGGGGAGCGATGCCCGAGCTGGCTTTGTAGACGCTCATGAGGATCTGGGCGTCCTCGATGCGCTTGGCATGGCGCATAGCGAGGTTGGCGACGATGGCGACGGCGTGGCGGTCGCTGCCGATGAGGCGTCGGAACTGGTCTGCGGTCATGTCCCGGAAGTGGGTGGTCTGTATGGCGGCGAAGGTGCGTGAGGCGAGGCGGAGGGCGTGAGCGACGTGGTCGGGCTCTACGCCGATCTGTTCGGAGAGGGTTTGAATTCCTCGACTGTGGGTCATGTGGTGTTCTCCAAGAGGACGCTTGCGCGTATGGGTGCGCCCCGGCGGTGGGCCGGGGGCGCGGGGTGTGACCTGGTGCTTGCTGGTGCTTAGCGGCGGCATCCGGCGTGACCGCAGCCGCCGCAGAAGCCGCCGCCGCTGCACTCGCACGGGCAGCCGTTCATTTCCTCCTCCGTTCCGTCCGGCATTTCCGAACTTGTTACTTATATCTTAATCGCAAACACCGCAAATTCAAGGTTCACCCCCTTTTAATTCGAATTGATTCCGGGAATTCAATTCCCTATTTCGCGGCTACCGGTATCAACTCCGGCCAGCGCACTGCCTCCAGCGCGCGCCGGTGGGTGTCCGGCACCGGGACTGTGGGGTAGCCGAGCCAGTCGAGCCCCATCTGTGCGAGGACTGTGGCGTCCGCCTGGTCGTAGCGGCCGGGCCCTTCGCACTCGACGCCGTACCGCTCGACAGCCACGCTGCGCACCATGCCCTTGGCGACCCGCGACCGCTCCTTGCGCGGGAAGTCCTGTGCCGGATTCGCGCGGCCGGTGGCGTAGATCGTGCGGTGATGGGGGTTGGCCACGGCGTACGGGACGCGGTGCCGCCACAGGTACTGGGTCACCAGCCACCACAGTCCCGCCAGTTCGTGATGACCGGCCTGGCCGCCCTGGGCGTAGGCCGCGCCCTCGACCACCACCAGATCCGCGCCGTCCACGCCGACAGCGACGTGCCCGCACAGCCAGTCCATCCGCTCATGGCTGCGCCGCCTGCCAGGGCGAGCCGCCCGCGCCCAGTCCGTGCCCGCGATGCCTGTGGAGGTCAACGAGAGGTCCAGGCCGATGACGCGCGGCTGCCACTCCCCCGCGCTCTGGACGCTGGGCAGGGTCACGGGCGCGCTCTGGAGCAGGGCCGTCATGCCGCCGTCCCGGCCCGCCGGATGACCTCGGCCATCGGCAGCTCACGGCGGAAAGGCTCGCCCAACTCCTCTTCCAGGTCCGCGTATTCCTGGGCCAGTTCGGGGCGCAGGCTCGCGGCGCGGGTCAGATCGGGAATCGAGGCGAGGACGCACAGGCTGCATGAGAGGCGGGACATGCCCTGGTCGTACGCCCAGTGGTAGGGGACGCCGCTTTCGCGGATGCGCTGCCAGACCTCGGCGGTGCTCCAGCGCAGCACCGGGTACCAGAGGGTGACGGTGCGGCGTCCGCTGCTCGCGCGCCGGTCGATCTCCACGGCGGGTTTGCCCGCGCGGGCCCGCGACTCCTCGGCCCGCAGGCCCAGGATCAGCACGATCCGCGCCGGTCGGCCGGTGATGCCCAGCGCCTTGACCTGCTCGGTGATGAACGTCCGCGACACATCTCGCTTCAGGCCGGTGCAGTAGCGGTTGAACAGGTTGGGGAACCGGCCCCGGGCGCGGATGCGGTGGATGAGGGAGGCCCACCGGGCCGCGCGCCGTACCTCGAAGGGCAGCCCGTAGTGCTCGGCCTGCTTCCGGGCGAGGTCGAGGGTGCCCGGCCACTCCACGGTGTGCCCGCGGGGCGTGACGCCCAGGTCGCAGTGGAGCACCACGATGCGGTCGCGCACGCCGGCCTCGTCGGCCTGGCGCACCGTCTCGTCGAGCGCCGCCTGGCTGTCCTTGCCTCCGCTGCTACTGAATACGATTCGGTCGGCGGCAGCAAGGTCGGGCGACGGGTCCGGGCCGTGCGCGTCGCGGGCGGTGATCAGTTCGAGCTGGCCGGTCACGGCTTCACCTCCGCCGTGGCGGCGAGGTGCTTGGTGATGAGCCGGTCGGCGTCGGTCATCGCGTCCGCCTTGTGGGGCGCGATCCACTCGCCGAAGCTGCCGTCGGGACCCCACAGGTACCAGCCCGTGTCGTGGTAGCCGTCCTTCGGGTTCTTCTTGCGGTGGCCCAGTTCCCACCAGCCTTCGCGCCAGCGCCACAGCCGTTTGCTGCCGCCGTCGGGTACCCAGCCCGCGCGTTCGGCCAGTGCCTGGAAGCGGGCCAGGTCCGTGCGCAGCATCGCGATGACGCGGGCGGCCTCGGGGGCGGGCGGCACGCTGGGGTGGTCATCCGCGCTCTGCCGGGTCTCCTGGGGTTGTTGAGGCGCGGCGGGCGCTGCTGCGGGGCGGGCGCGTTCGGCTGCCAGATCCCTTCGCGCTTGGTCACGTTGACGGGCGACGCGGCGCAGGACGGTGGCCGCGCCGGGTGCCGCGTGCTCCTCCAGCCACGTCGCGGTGGCTGCTATCTCGGTTCCGACAGGGTCGTTCATCAGAGTTCCTTCGGGGCAGGGCCGCCCCGGCCCGAGGCCGGGGCGGCACGCCGTCGTACGGGGTTATGGGCGGGGGGTCTTGGGGGCCTTCTGGATGCTGTTGCCGGAGGCGGGGAGCGGTTCGCGTCGGGCCACAAGGTCCTTGAACTTCGCGCCGGGGCGGAAGCGCAGGGCGCGGGTGGCGGGCACCTTCACCCGGTCGCCGGTCTGCGGGTTGCGGGCGAAGCGGGCCGGGACGTCGCGGGCCGAGATGCTGCCGAAGCCGGTGACCGAGACGGTGTCTCCGGCGACGACGGCGCGGACGATGGCGTCGAGTACGGCGTCCACGGCGGTTGCCGCCTTGGCGCGGCCGCCGGTTTGCGCGGCGACGGCTTCGACGAGCTGAGCCTTGTTCACGGGGGATTCCTCTCGATTCATGTACAGGAAGGGCAGGTTGGGGTGGCGTGTGGTGCGGGGTGATGCCGCGGGGCGCGCCACGCGGCCGGGAGAGGGATCAGGCCCACGCCCGGGTCGTCTTCGGGATCTGTGGCGGCCTGGGGGCCGGGCGGCGACACCCACAACAACTCACTCGATTTCATGAATGTCTCCTATCTTGAGGCCGAGGTGATCACACCGCCAGGGGCATCAGACGTCCCCCGACCTTGAGCACGGCGGCCAGCGGCAGCACCACGCCGGATCGATCCGCGCTGACGACCACGGGCTCTTCGCCGGGGGCAGGCCGCGCCACCACCCGCCACACCGTCCCTAGTACGTCCATGTAGAGGGCCCCGACTTCATAGGGCATCCCCTCGTACAGGAAGTGCTGCGAGCGAACCGAGGTGGACCACCCGTCCAGTGCGTTCACGCTGCGGTGGCCGGGGCGCGGCATCTGCAATCCGATGAAGTCCGGGCCCGCCGTGATGACGAGCGCCGCCCGCCGGGCGGCGTGCCGCACCTCGACCTCCTCGCCGACGTGCTCCCACAGCGCGAGGTCTTCGGCGCTGAGCCGGACGGGACCACGCTCGTAAGACGGGGGCCCGGCCTCCGCGCGCAACAGGGTGCGCCACGGCAGATCGGCCATGTACGTGGCGACCGGCACCGTCGTCTGAGCCGAACCTTCGGAGAAGCGCAGCAGCTGTCGGCCGTCCTCCAGGACGTGCTCCACCAGGACGTGGTCGGAGGACTCCAGCCAGCCGCGCAGGGCGGAGGCGTCTCCGAAGGCAAGGGGTGCGGTCCAGTGCGAACCGGCGACGGTCGTGCGGGCGACCGCGAGCGTCCGGTCTCCGCCCGCGACGGCGTGCAGCCAGCCGCGGTTGCAGTCGAGAAGCACCATGTCCAGGTGCTCCATGTCCGGCCCGGACGGGCGGTGCGGGGCGACCTTGTCGAGGATGGCGGACAGCGCGTCCGCTCTGATCGTGAACATCATTCTCCTTGAGGTGGGTTGGGATGGTCGGGGCGCTCGGCACGCTTCTTCGCGCGCCGCTGGGCCTGGGCGATCCGCCCGGCTTCCCGGCACCACGCGCAGGCGGATTCGCCGCGCCGGTTGTGGGCGCGGGCTCCGGCCTCCGTGCCGTGGGCGATGTACGTGCCGTGTTCGGTGAGTTCGTCGGGGTCTGCGCTCTGGCAGGTCGCGTAGATCTGGCCGTTGACGAACAGACGGCCACCGCAGACCCCGTCGAACCGGGTCTGGCGCGGCAGGACGAGTTCGATGCACTCCGAACGGAACGGGCAGCTCTGGCACACCCGCAGCAGCAGCTGGGGCAGTTCGCTCGCGAACGCGGGCCATGTCGGTCGGATCGTGAATCGCGGGTCGCCCACGCATGGCGCTTCGTTGACCCACTCGGTGCCGCTCATCAGGTGCTCTCTGGTGGGCTGCGGCTACGCAGTCGGCGGCAGCGGCAGCAGGCGCACCAGGTCACTGGAGCCCCTGCCGTCCCCGGAGGCGTAGAGACCGTAGGTCGGCACGAGATGCCGGTCCGCGAGCTCGGGCAGCGCGAAGATCTGGGCGACGAGCCGGGTGATGGCGTGGTCGCACTCGCGCGACCAGCGTCGGCGGGTCTGGGCTTCGGAGCCGTCTTCGGTGACGCCCTCGACGACCTCGAGGACGCGTCCGCCGGCGCTGGGCCCGTCCACCACGAGTGCGGTCGCCTCCGGGTGGTATCCGCGCACAAGCTCCGCGATGCGCGCGGCGCGGTCGGGCGGCGGAAGCTCCAGCAGCCAGCTGTTGCCGTCGCTGGCGGAGTTCCGGCTGACGCAGGCCCAGGCCGGGGAGTCATAGGGGGCCAGGGCCGACGCCAGGTCGAGTTCGATGTCCTCGCCTATCTCGGCCAGCGGGTGCGCCTCGTCGCTGCCGTCCCACAGCCAGGGGCACGCGCCCAGGGGGCTGGGTTGGGCGCCGAGCACCCCGTTCAGGTCCAGCGTCCGGGTGTTGCCGTAGTAGGCGAAGGTGACGTAGACGGCCTCCGGGCAGGCGTCGCGCAGGTAGGCGGCCAGGTGATCGAGGACGGCCAGGGCGTGCGCCTTCTCGATCCGCCTGTATTGAGCGTGCAGGTCCTCACGCTGCTGTTTGACGATGGCCAGGTGATCCGCTGATGCGGGGGTCATGGTGCTGATTCCTTTCTTCTCGGTGGGGTCAGGCCAGAACGGGCTTGAGGCGTTCGCCCAGCCAGCGGGCGACGTTGACGCTCACGGCGTTTCCGGCCTGCATGGTCTGGGCGGCCTTGGAGCCGACGACCTGGTACGTCTCGGGGAACCTCTGCGCGCTCAACTGCTCGCGGGGCTGGAGCATGCGGAAGTAGCAGTCCTCGATGGCCGGGGCGCTGCGCACGACGGCGGCCGAGTCACGGGTGGCGAGGGTGTGCAGGGGCTGGGCCGCGGTCTTCGGCGCGCTCTTGCGGTACGGGATGACCAGGGTGTTGCGGGCCCGGTCGCGTGCCACGCCGTCGGGCACGACGAGGCCGTGGTGGCGGGCGGTGCTCAGGGTGCTGAGCGGGTTGTCCACCGGCGCGGCGTCGCAGTTGTTGCGGAACTCCACGATGAACGGGGCCGGGTCGACCGTGACCAGGGCTTCGCTCTCGCGGGTCATGCGGGTGCGCATGGGTGCGCCGACCGACGTCGGGGTGTCGTTCCACGACCCGCCGACCGGCACCAGCAGGGCTTCGCCCAGCTTCGCGGTGCGGGTCGGCAGCGGCCTTTCGTGCGGGGCGAACGCCCGGTCGGTGCCGTCCTTGCCGTGGGTGAGGGTGATGACGCTGGGCGCGTACGGGAACTTCTCCAGCCCGGACGCGATCCGCTTCATCGTGTTCGGCACCAGCGGCCGGGCACGGTCGCCGATGCGCTGGCCGATGTCGTCCCACATGATCACGTCAGCGGCGGGGCGGACGTACGGCTCCACCAGCGCGTGCCCGCACCGGTTGTTGGGGCACCGGTAGTCGTACTGCTGCTGGTACTTGCCGACACGGACCTTGTCGTTGCGCCAGCTCTGGCGGGCTCGCACGTCCCGGCCGCACTCGACGCAGTACGCGAGCGGACGCGGGCTGAGGTCCGGACGACGTACCCCGCTCAGGGTGAAAACCACATAAATCCTGTCGCGCCACTGGGGCGCGTACGCGTTGGTCTCCGAGCCGATGTGCGCCGAGGAGACCGAGACGATCTGGACGCGGTATCCCAGCTTCCGCATGGCCCTGATCCACTCCGGGAACAAGATCCAGTCGGTGATGAACTCGGTGACGTTCTCCACCACGATGGCCGGGTACCGCTTGGCCTCAGCGGCGCGCAGCACGCACCAGGCGGTGGCGCGAGTCTGCTCGAAGGCTTCCTGGGGCAGCTCCCGCCACTGCTCTTCTTCCTCGAACAAGGCGTCTTGGGTGGGGTCGGCCTGGCGCTTGCGCCCGCCGGCGGGGCTGATCTCGGTACAGATGACGCTGGCCCACAGGATCAGGGCCTTCGGCAGCCACTTCATGGGGTAGTTGCGGACGTCGGCGCAACGCGCCTTGGCGCTGGGGTGGTTGAGCTCGAAGGTGTCGATGGCGGTCTGCCAGTGGTTGATGCCGAGGATCGGTTCGAATCCGGCTTCCAGCAGGCCGCGGGCGTCTCCGCCTGCTCCGCAGAGCAGGGATATGGCGCGGGGCAAGGGGGTTGGTCTCCAAGAGGCATGGGGCTGCCCGGCCCTCTCAGGCCGGGCAGCCGCGGTCAGCGTTGGTCAGGGGCGCGTAACGCGCGGTGGTGGCGGCTGTCCTCGATCCCGAGGGCGGTGAACGCCACAAGGCCGAGAAGGCAAGCGATCAGCAGCCAGATCACCGGCTTGGGCCCCGATGGGGGCCCCGCGCGCGGCGCGGCCGGTCAGTCATCGCTGCGTGTGACGCGGACGGTGGTGATGTGGCCGACGCGCTCGAAGAGCGCCAGCGGGTAGCCCTCGGGCTCCGGGCGCTGCCAGACGTGGCGGTAGCCCTCTTCAGCGACCATCCGCCGCGACCACTCGAAGAAGCGAGCGACGGCCGTTCCCGGCGTCTCGATGCCCGCGCTCTGGTTGTGGTTCGCGCCGTAGGGGGCAGTGTGGGTGGCCGAGGCGATCAGCCGCTTCGTGGACTTGGGGACGTCCAGCTCGTCGATGCGCGCGAACATCGGGATGAGGCTGGTTCCGTGGTGGCTCTGCGCGCCGTCCGGGGTGGAGTCGTACAGGGCGGTGTGCACGTCGGGGTTCTCGATGCCCTGGCGTACCACTGTCCAGCCGTTCACCTCGCTGGGGTCGACGGGCAGCTCGTGCGCTCCGGCGATGACCAGCTCGGTGCCGTCTCCGAGGTTGGCCCGGATGCGGCCGTCCAGATCGACGTCAGTGGTCCAGCCGTTGTGGCGCAGGGGGGTGATGACGTGGCGGTAGCCGTGGAACAGCTTCAGCCACAGCGGGTCGGTGAGGTTGTTGTGGTCGGGCAGTGCCGCGATGGTCATTTCGGTCTCCAAGAGGGGCTTGCGGGTGGACACTCGCATGGGGCGTCCACCGATTGAAAAATGTCTCCTATCTCAGGAGGTGGGTTTAGCCGTTGCTGGCCAGCTCGTGCGTCGAGTGGACTTCCACCGCCCACGTGCGGCCGCCACGGGTGACGGCGACGCCGATGGGGCGGCCCGAGTGCCGGGCGAGGAGCGTCGCGCCCTGCTCTTGCAGGCCGAGCGCCACGGTCAGGTCGCGCACCTCGTGTGCGGCGCAGTCGATGGAGCAGAACAGTCCCTTGCCGAGGATGGGGTCGGCGTTCGGGCCGTGGACGACTGCGGCCACGACGACGTAGGCGATGGGGTCGAGGGTCAGGGTGTTCATGGGTTCTCCCAAGAGGTTGAGTCCGGGTGAGTTCCGAACTGGTTACTTATATCTTATTCGTATACGCCGGGGCGTCAATGTTGGCGATCTTCGAAATCGCCTACCTGCGGCCGGTGTTGGGCCCGCGCTCACGCCCCATGCGGGCCAGCTCCCGCACCCGCTTGCGTGCCATCTCCTCGGCCTGCGGGTCCGACGCGGCAACGCGCCGTGCCCGCTCGGCGAAGAACTCCCGCAGCCACTGCTGCTGCGAGGCGTGCTCGCCCTGGATCGCGTCACGCCGTGCCTGTTCACGACCGGCGCGCGGGTTGGTGCCGCACCCCCGGCAGTTGCCGACCGGCTCCGTGTGCTTCGGGCAGCCGCCCGGCTGCTGTTCGTACCCGGCCGCGGCGGGCTCCCCCGCGGCGTCCGCTGTGGGGGTAGGGGGGATAGGAAGGAAAGAGGAAGGAGAAGGAAGAGAAGGGGTTCCCCTGGGGGAACCCTCTTGGTTCCCCCCGGGGAACCCACTGGGTTCCCCTGGGGGAACCCTCCCCTCCCCGTCTTCAGGGTTCCCCTGGGGGAACCCTCCCTCGGCAGTGGCCTGCAATGCGTCGCGTGCTTCCTCCCGCGCGGCCACATCATCTTGGGTACGAGCCGCCGCAGACGGCCGCCTGCGGCGCTCGACCTGACGCGCCAGCCGGGGGTTCTTCGGGGAACGCTGCGCCGCGCGGCGCCGCTCGATCAGCTCCTCCGTACTGGGGATCGGAGGAACACCGTCGGGAAACACCCGGTACTCGGCGCGGCGGCCGACGCGCCCGACTTCCACCCGCTCGACCAGGCCGAGCCCGACTAGCTCCGTCACGACCGCGATAACCTGCTTCTCCCCCACGCCGGCCCACGCCATCATCCGCTCCAGCCCCGGTCGCGCCAGACGCGTCTGGTCGTCCGCAGAGTCCGCAATCTTCATCAGCACGAACTTCTGCGTCTGGTTGATCACCTCCTTGGGCAGATAGGCCGCCACCACCATCAACTGGATGCTCACCGGCACCTCTCCGTATTGCGTCCGGTCCGGGCCGCACTGGGGTAGGGGCAGGGCCAATGTCCGTCCTGCCCCTACCGGTTCGCGGGCTCAGGGCTTCTTGCGCAGGCTGACGTTGATGCTCACCGACGTGTGCCTGTCGTGGTCGAGCCGTACAGGCACAGGTATGCCCGCAGCCTTCAGCTGCGCCCTCATTGTCGAGGCGTCCGGTGCCATCGGAACCTCAAGACCGGCCCGCTGGTACAGCGCGGTCATGGCGTCCACGTCATCGACCTTGGTGGGGTTCCCTCCGCTCCACGTCAGCACGTTGTCGCCGTAGACGCCCGCATCGGAGCCGTCGAGCTTAGCCCGCAGAAACTTCAACCGCTCCTTGAGCGGCTTCATCTCCGCGGTGACCTCGACGTACTCCTTCAGCGCGGCTGCGCGGTCGGCGTCGTCGTGGATGAGGATGCTCTGCGGACGGCGGCCGGCAGCGACGCTGCCCCAGCAGGCCGTCTTGAACGGGCAGTGGTCACAAATGGCGGACAGGCCCGGCCCCTCGAAGGTGCGGGGCAGTTCCTCCGGCGTCGCCGCTGCCCTGACCTGCTGGACCCACCAGCGCGCGCCGCTGGCGCGCTCGGCGCTGTAGGCCATCTCCTGGACATGGTCGTCGCCGTTGTCGCGGTTGATGAACCGGAACCGGATGCGACCGACGTTCACCGGGCCGAGGCGGGCGAGCTGTCGCTGTCCCTCGACGTCGGCGAACCCCTCGCTGCGCAGCAGGTCCGCGTAGAGCAGGACTTGGCGGATCTCGGCGTCGCTGGCCCCGTAGCGCAGGACGCTGTCCCACTGGTAGGTGCTCTTGGTCTTCACGTCCTCGACGGTCGTCTCCTGGGCCGGGAGGCTGGGGCGCAGTCGACGGGGCAGGCGGGCCGCGGTGTCGCTGTCGAGCTGGACGGCGTCGATGTGGCCCCGGATCGTCTCGTCCTCGACGCGGCGCTCGATGATCCACCCGAACTCCTCGCGTGCGGCTGCGAGGATTCCGGCGTGCAGCCAGGTGCCCAGGATCGCCTTGCGCTTCTCGCCGCCGTCGGTGGGCGTGTAGCCGTGCAGGAGGTATCCGGCGCGGCGGGCGCAGACGGTGTCGCTGGCTCCGATCTTGGTTTGCAGAGAGCGGGGTCGGCGTGCGTCGGCCTTGTGGGCTGCGGGCCACAGGCTGACGGGACGCTCGGCCGTGATGGTCATACAGGTCTCCAAGAAGAAGGCGGGGCCGCCCGCCCCGATGCGGGCGGCACCCGTACGGATCGGGTAGGGGGTCAGGAGGCGGCGCGGTCCTTGTCCGGCGCGGTCTGCTTCCGGGGAGCGGCACGCTGGCGCGCGGCCGGGGCCTCTTCGGCCTGGTCGGGCTCGGGCTCGGGTTGCTGGCGAGGCTTGGTCCGCTTCTTCGGCGCGGGCTTGCGCTCCGCCCTTTCCTTCTTGTCGGCCGGGTCCTCGGCGGGCTCGTCGGCGGTGCCGCCGTCCTGCCCGTCGTCTTCCAGCCCTGCGGCGGCCCGCAGCCGCTGGGCGGCGTCCTCGGCGACGCCGGCCACGGCCTCGGCGTCGACGTGCTCCATTTCCTCGTCCGCGTACACGCCGGAGAGGTCCTGGGGCGCGGCCATGCGCAGTGACCCGGCCTCGGCACACTTGCGGAGCATGTGGGCAGGCATGTTCCGCCACATCTTCGCCACGACGTAGGTGCTGTTCTTCGCGTCGTAGTACGTGGGGGCGAACTCATCCCACTTGGCGATGAACGGGAAGCGGGCGGCCCCGCGCAGGACGGTGACCTTGACGGCGGCCGGGTACGCCTTCGAGAGCCACACGTCGTGGGCGCGACCTTCTGCGTCGTAGAAGACGGTGTCCTCGTAGGAGATGCTTTCCCCGGCCTTCGCGGCAGCCCGGTGGGCGACCGTGCGGAATCCGTCGATGCCGGTCTGGATGGTCCAGGTCATCGCCGGTTCGTTGTTGTCCTCGGCCGCCTTCCAGTTCTTGCGCCCGATCAAGTAGATCTGCCGGGCGAACGGGTCCAGCCCCGTGCGGACGCAGTAGTGGAAGAACATCGCGAGGTGGCCGCGCTGCGCCTGGGCCAGTCCGGGGCTGATCAGCGCGAGCGTGCTGAGCTGCTTGTGGTCAAACTCGTCCTGGTCGGCGCGCAGGACGATGGCACTCGCCCCGGCCGCCGCTACTGCCTTTGGGGCCGCTTGGACGATCGTGCCCTCAACGGCCTCGGTGTCGGTGGGTTGTTGGTCGTTCACTGTCTTACTCCAAGAGGATCGGTTCAGTCGGTGCGCAGTGCGCGCACCTCGAACGCGGGGGTCCACTCCGGGTGCCGCTCGATGAGCAGGCGGACATACCGGGAGCGGTAGTTGTTGTTGAGGCGGAACTCGTCGCCTTCGGTAGCGGTGGCGTAGCGCCAGCGCAGGACCTCGAAGAGCATCCCGATGCCGACGCGCCGGGCGCCGCGGGCGAGGTAGTCGGCGGTCAGGCTCTCCAGGGCCCGCAGGACCCAGGGGTTGAGCTGGTGGAACGCCTCGAACTGCGCCTGGATAGTCGCCTCGTGACCGTCGGGCTGCCGCACGGTGTGGATCACCAGGCCCGGAATCTCGTCCTGGACGACCGCCATACGCCACCCCCTGATGACTGATTTCAAGAATGTCATCTATCTTGAGGGATGGAGGCCGGATGATCAACCCCGCTACCGGAGGCGCGACTTCACGCATGCGGCATCAGGCCGTCGCTGCGGCCTCGGCGTTCTCGGCGGCTTCTTCCGCGCGCCGCTCGGCGTCTTCGTTCGCGGTGACGAGGTCCTGCATCATGCGGACCGCGAAGTTGGAGTCCGGGTTCTCGGCGACGTAGGCCATCAACGCAACCTCGGTCAGGAGCAGTTCCTTCACCTGCATCGCGGCGACGACGTCACCGCCGGGGGTGTGCATGATCTGCACGGGTTCCTCCTTGTGCGAGTAGGGATCGATACCCCCGAAGGGGTATGTGTATATCTTATTCGCATTCGGGGTCTACGTACAGTGTTTGCGCAGGTCAGAGGCCCTTTCGGGCGTGGCGGCCACGGGTCAGAACGACTGAGCCGGGGCCGTCGTAGGTGCCTGCGCGCAGGGCGTCGGCCACCGTGGTGTCCAGATTCCACGGCAGGCTGCGGGCGCTCTCGCGCAGCGCGGGCACGGCCTCGATCACGGTGTCGAGCAGCCATAGTCGCGATCCGGACAGCAGCCAGTCGGCCTCCGGGAAGCGCCCGGTGGCAATCGCCGTCGCGAGGTTGCCCTGTGCCGGCAGGTGGAACAGCTCGATGATCTCCTGCTGTCCGACGATCGCGGGCAGTTGGTCACGGGAGTCGGCCACCCAGCCGTCCCCCTGCTCTGCGATGAGCCGTTCCTTGACCCGCACGTTGACCTGCTTGAACCGGGGTGTGGTGTTCCCGTACCGGCAGGCGAACCCGAGCGGCCAGTAGCGGACGCCGGAGACGACGATGGCCGTCGCCGGGTCCAGGGCGGCCCGGCTCGGGCTCAGCCACTGCCCCACCATCTGCGGTTCCACCCCGTACAGGGCGGCGAACTCCTGGTGCCCGACCATGTACGGCTTGCTCGCAGTCATCGCCCCGTCCTTCACTGTCTCGCCCTCGCGTGCCGACGGGAAGGGTAGCTGCGTCCCGTGCCGTCCCGCTCAGCGCAGGGCGCTGATAAAGTTGGCGGCGGTCTTTCCAAGAGGACCTGAACGGGCCCCCGCTCTGGCGGGGGCCCGTTCGCGTTCGTCTGCGGATTCCCGCCGCGCACGCGCTACGCGGGGGCCGCCGTCTCCTCGTCGGCCATGCGCGCGACGAGCTGTGGACGCGCGGTGCTGCGGTGTCGGCGTGCCTGCCGGGTGAAGCGGAGGGCGTGCACGCTCTTGCCTGTGATCTGCCGGAACCCTGCCGCAACCTCTTCCTTGCGCAGGCGGCGCGACTCGATGGTGAACACCGGTCCGCTTGGCCGCGACCCGATCAGTTCTGTCAGCTGAGCGGCGGTGGCTGCAGTGATCCCCGACTCGTACGTACCGCCGTCCTTGGTGTCATGGAGGACGACGAGGCGGTCAGCGAGTTCGACGTCCGGTACGTCCAGTGCGACCGCTTCGGCCAGACGTACATCGGACTCCGACAGGAGCTGCCAGACGGCACGTAGGGCCAGCGGGACCGACAGGTCGGCGAGTGCGCTGTCCACTTCCAAGTCGGTGACGATCAGGTGCTCGGTATCCATGAAGACCCCCAGGCCGCAGGAAGATACGTATGGTGCCGCCAACGCTACTGGGAGAGTCGGACAACCCCTCGGCCTGGCAGGAGAGTTCGGCCTTCAGCCCCTGAGCACGGCGTACAGCGTCAGCCCCATGGCCGTGATGCTGGCGAGGACGGCGATAGTCGGCAGCGGCCACCGCCCTTTCTCCAACGACGTCACCCGCTGCTCCAGGTCCTCCACCGCCTTGTCCGTCTGGTCACTGCGCTGGACCAGCAGCGCGAGCTGCCCGTCAATCTTCGCCAGGCCGACCTCCAGCGCGCTGCGCAGCTCGGCGAGGGCCAGTGCGACCTCTCCCTCCGGCACGGCACTTCTCCTTTCCTTCGTGGCGCGGGTCAGGGGGCGGGGGTGGCCGGGTCGCGCTTGAGCGGCAGCCATGAGGCGGTGCCCGGCCGCCCGAGGACCGTCCCGATGGTGGACTTCAGCGCCGACAGGGCCGCGGGTATCGCGGAGACGGCGGCTGCCTGCCATGCCGTGAGGGACACCATGTCGGTGGTGCTGGACGCGGCCATCAGGCCCAGCACGGACTGGAGGTAGGTGGCGATGGTGCGTTCGGCGACGTCGGCGAGGGCTTGCGGCATGGGGTCGGGCTTCTCCTGCTCGTGCTGGTCGGGTGTCGGTTCGGTTGCGCTGGCCTGGTGCGGGACGCGCAGCTTGGCCCAGGTCTCCGGGCCGGGGATGCCGTCGGCGGCGGCGCCGTGATGGCCGCACTTGATCTGCCAGGCCGCGTACGAGCGCCGGTGCGCGTCGTCCCAGACCGGGCACGGCCGTGTCTCGTAGGAGTCGCAGCCCTCGGCAACCAGCCGCTTCGCCATGGCCGCGATCACCGGCGAGGAACGGCCGTCGCGGAAGAAGTCCTTGCCCGGGTAAGCGGCATGCTTCGGCTTCGGCCTCGGATCGGGTTTGGGCTTCGGGTCAGGCTTCGGCTTCGGCTTGCCGATCGGCTTGCCCTCGTCCTTGAGGTGCTGGGCGACGCGGGCCCGGAAGTCGTCCATGTCGATGCCGGCGGGGTCGGGCTTGGACGGCTTCCACTCCTTGTGCCCGATGACGCTGTGCTCGTTCCATCCGTGGGCACGGCAGATCGCGGCCGCGGCGCGCGCCATCGCATCCAGCTGCGCCGTGGGCCAGGGCTGCTTCGCGTTGCCGGAGTTGATGCATTCGAATCCGTAGAAATGCCGGTTGCCATCCGTGTCTTCCTCGTTGTCGCGCGGGAGCCTCTCCTTCTCCGCGATGACAGCGAGCAGCACGTCCGTATCGCCCATGCCCGCATGGTTCGCTCGGCCGTAGCCGACCAGGTGCACCGCGCCGGACCGGTCGATCACCCCGTGGCACAGCGGCCCGGGTAGGTCCTGGTAGCCGACGCGGCACAGGTCCACCATGTCGGCTTCGGACGAGTAGGGGCCGGTGTGGTGGATCATCACCCCGTTCATGGGGCCCCAGTTGCCGTGGGTGTTGCGGTTGTGGGTGCGCCATTTGCCGTGCTCGACGACACCGAGGCCCGCGTGCTTCAGCACGGACAGGAACTTGTCCGCGCTCAAAGGGGTTGCCACGCTCGCTTCGCCTTTCTCCCCTGCGCCGTATGGCGGTCGGCCGGACCCATGGGTCTGGGCCGGTCCCTCGGGGAGTTGGCTGCGAAGCGTTGGGTGGAGGGTCACCCGGTCGTCATGGTATCCAGCAGCTGATACAGCGGGCCGCGTCGTTGCTGCTGGTGGGCGCTTACTCGTCGTCGCCGTCGATGCGGCACGAGGCGCTATCGAGGCTGAGCCAGGTGGCTTTCACGCTGCCGCCGTCCTGCACCCGCAGGGTCATCCTCCCCTCGGGGCTGATGTCGAGGTGGAGTTCACGGCGGTTCGCATCGGAGGCCACCGGGACGGTGCGGGGCACGGCTGGCCAGTAGCCGTCCGGCAGGAGAGCGACGAGTGACTCGTCCACCGCACGTCCACCTGGCAGGCCGATCCGGCCGCTGAAGTCCAGCGTGTCCCACAGGTTGGCGCGCATCTGCGGCGGCTGTACGGAGTCGGGAATTGCGGTGTCGCCGGTCAGCGGCAAGTCGCGCCACGGCGGGTACGGCGCGCGCCGAGCCCGCTCCAGCACCGTCACCCGCCGCTCCAGTCGGGCCAGGCGGCGCGCGAGCGTGGCGATCGTGTCCGGCATCTACTTCTCCTCCGCCTCATCCGCGCTGTCGGCGGGCTTCACAGTGCGTTCCAGCTTCAGCGTCACGCGCTCGGGGGTCTCGCCCTGGCCGGGCCGTACGGTCCAGCCGATGATGCGGTTCCATCCGTCGTAGGTGGTGTGCGGCTCGTGCAGCCGGATGCGTACGTCGTCGCCGATGCGCAGCGAGGAGATCGGCGCGGCCGGGTGATCGACGATCTCCAGCTCGGTGAGCGTGGGCAGGATCTGCCGCGCCAGGCGTTCGCGGCGGGTGCGCTGCTTGAGCTTGGTCTCGTCCTTCTCGCTGGTCTCCAGCTTGTGTTCCAGGCGCAGCCGCTGGTTGCGGACGCCGTCGATGACGATCTTGCGCTTCTTGCCCTCGCCCGCTCCGAGGCCGACGACCCACTGGGCGTACTCGTCGGCGTCCTTGATCACCTGGGGTTCGCCGACGACGTTGGCGCTGGTGGTGAACGTCAGGTCCTCGCGACGCCGGCCGAGCTTCGGTGCGCCGAGGATGATGCGCCGCTCGGCCCGGCGTCCGCGCCATGCCACGGTCTCGGACCACTCCAGGCCGTCATCGATGTCGGCCATCTCGTCGACGATCTCGCCAAGGTTGCGGACATCCCAGCGGGGGATGTCGTAGGGGTCCTTCGCGGTGCCGGTCTTGGCCTGCGACTTGGTGTCGTCCACGGCGACCTCGAGGTCGCCGTCCGGCTGCTGTTGGGCGTAGGCCCACACGTCCCGGATCACGGTGCACGGGTCGGCCTCGATGTAGGGGCCACGTCCGCCCAGGTTGCCGTGCAGGTCGAAGCGACGGTGCAGGTAACTGGTGAACCCGGCGGCTTCGATGGGGAGCTTCGGCCCTTGCGGTTCCGCGCGCCAGATCAGCCCGCCCCACAGGAGTTTGGAGTCTCGCTCGGCGAGGACCACGGCGTTTCCGGCGTCGAGCATGTCGTTCAGGGGGCGGGCGAACGTCGGGCTCAGGGTGGCGCTCAGTGAGCCGGGCCCGGACATCTCGGGCCCGAACTCCACCTCGGACAGTGGCAGGTTCCAGTGCAGGACCTCTCCGGTCGCGGCGCGGGCGACGATGTAGCGGTAGTCGGGCATCGTCACACCGGGCTTTCCGTGAACTCGATGTCGGCGGTGACCGTGGTGCCCTTGGCCACCGACAGGTCACCGTCGCCGTACTTGTCGATCTGGTTGATCTGCACGACCAGGCGCTGGCGCGTGCCCCGGTAGGCGGGCGGCACGGCGAAGGTGTCGGCAAGCACGACGGTGGCGCGGCGCGTGGTCGTGCCGTCGTCGTCCACGACGGTCGGCTTGGAGCTTCGCTCGCCCAAGCGCATGCGCAGCTCGGCGTAGATGCTGCCCGCCTCCGCACGCAGACCGGAGAGGGTGATCACGATGGTGGCCTGCGTCGCCCACACTGGCACGTCCACGTCCCAGGCCGCGTCCTTGGGCCAGGTCGCCCAGTGGCCATGCTTCCCGGGCACCTTCTCGGTGTTGTCGGGGTGCACGGTGCGCAGGGTCCGCTCGGTGCGCGGGTTGGCGATCCGCCGCAAGTCCGTGATCATCTCCGCGGTGACGGCCGCGGTGTTACGGGGCAAGGTGATCCGCGCCAGCGGGATAGCGGTCATGCCACGCGGCGCAGGGGTCGCCTCGTTGCCGATGTCCTGGATGAGGTGGAAGTAGCCGATGTCCTGCGTGCGCGGGTCCCGCTCGCCCTCGAATTCAGGATCTTCGATACGCAGGACCAGGAGGTCCGTACGGGCGAACGGACCGGTCGGCGGCACGGCCACCACGGCGTCGCCGATGTTGCTCTGGGTGTAGGCGCCCTGCCAGGGCCCTGCACCGTGGATGAGGGCGGAGCCGTCGCCGACGCGGATGCCGGGCCCGGGGGCTTCCAGGGGCCGGACCTTCAGGTCCCCGGCTTCGGCGATGCCCTGCCGGCCGCGCGCCAGGTCGCGGATCATCAGGCGCACGGCACGGGCGGGGCGTTGGCCGCCGTGCACCATCATCGGGGGCTGGACAAGGGTCACTGCTGCTCCATTCACAGGGCGGTGTACGCCGACCGCCACGACACGTCGAGTCGGCAGGTGCCGGTGGGGTCCTCGGCGCTCCAGCCGATCTCCGAGCGGCCCCGCGGTATGGCGAACAGGTCCAGGCGCGAGACGGGGGTGAGGTCGTTCGCCACGTTGGTGACGCCGTTGCGCAGGGCCCAGCAGGTGCCTGGCCGGGTCTCCATCTCCACCCACTCCCCAGCACGCAGTGACAGGTTGAGTTCGAGGACGCGGCCGGTGACGGTGTTCCAGATGCGCGGGTTCACGACGGGGCCGTGGACGCGGATGCTGGGCCAGGCCGAGACGTTGCCGTGGTTGGTGATCCAGCCGGGTCGGTCGGCCGGGTCGGCGCTCCCGCAGTCAGCGGGCGCGCACAGTGGTGCCTCCACATTGCGGTCGTCGGCCTTGTGGTCGGCGGCCTGGTCGAGGCTGAGCGTCAGGCGCGAGCGGTCGTCGGCGTACCAGCGCGGATCGAGGAGGGCGGCGAACTCGATGTCCAGCGGGATCCACCCGTTGACTGCGTTGGCGGTGCTGGTGGCTTCCATGCGGCGCAGCCGCCCGTACATGCGGCGTATGCCGTGGCCGGGCCAGCGGCCCCGCAACACGGCGCGTCCCTCAGGGCGGGTACGGGCGGCCGGATCATCGACGGCCAGCTCCAGGCGGGCGAGCAGGTCGGCCGCGGCGGTCGGATCACCCGGGGTCTTGATACCGGCCTCGATGCGCACGGTGCGCGGCCCGTAGAAGTCCTGGCCCGGGTGGGTGCCGTCGCCGACGGGGTTATCCACATCCTGTGCGCGGACGGCGGGCGAGCCGAGCCCTTCGATGTTGCCGATGGGGATACGGGTGCCCCTGCCGAGGACGACGCCGCCGATCTCGAACTGCCACGGGGCGAGGTCGATCCGGTGTTTGTGCTGGGTTGGTGTGCTCATCCGACTCTCCCGCCGCGTTGGGCGTTGCGCAGGTTGCGCATCATTTCCGTGCCGATCTGCTCGGGGGTTGCTGAGCTGTCGCTGACGGTGACCGGCATGGTGCCGATCAGCGGCTGCTGTTCGCGGACGACGACGACCTGGACGCGTTCGCCCGCGCGGGCATCGACCACCCGGCCGCGGGCACTGTCGCCGCCGGTGCGGATGTCGAAGCGGCGCACGACATCGGCCATGGCTGCTGCGCCCTTGGCGCGCTTGAACGAGCTGGCCACCACCGGGCCGTAGTCGCGGCCCGTGCGGCCGGTGACTCCGCCGTTGGCGAACCACTCGACCTGCCCGCCGAAGCGGCCGACGACGTCCTCCACAACTGCCTTGCTCCGGGCGCGCTTTGCAGGGGAAAGAGGTACATATGCCTCGCCCAAAGTCTCCGGCTCACCCCATATGCGCCACGATCCGGCCGGAGCGATCTGCGCGACGTGCTGCTCGCGCCGGCGCGGGCGGGCCGAGCCCTCCCGGACACCGCCGTCGGCGTAGTACTCCACGACGCCGCCGTTGGCCTGGTTGAACCCCTTGTAGTTGGGGTTCTGGATCATGTCGGGGATGCCGTTGGCGTCCTTGTCGTGCGACGAGGGCTTGCGGATCAGTGAGGTGAAGATCGGGATCGTCCTGCCGCGCAGCGCGTTGATGCGGCCCTGGATGTCGTCGGCCGCCTTGCGTGCTCCGCCGGTCGGGACGGTGACCTTGACGTTCTTGGAGCCGGGCACCTTCTCGATCCGGAAGCCGAGCGCCTCCAGCTCCTTGCGGGCCTGCGCTGTTGGTGCGCGGACCGTGACGGACTTCGATCCCGGCGTCGCCCGGATCTTCGCCTGTACCGCTTCGAGGCTCTTGATCGCGGCCCCGGTCGGTGCGGAGACCCGTACGTTCTTCGAGTTCGGCGTGCGGCCGAGCTTGTCGATCAGTCCGTCCAGGTTCTTCCTCGCAGCTGCGGTCGGAGCGGTGATCTTGATCTGCCGCGTGCCCGGCACCGTCTTCACGGTGAAGCCGAGACTGCGCAGCTTCTTCTGCGCGCCATCGCTCAGCGAGTCGACCTTGATGGTCCGCTGCTTCGGCAGCCGACGGAACTCCGCCTGGACCGCGATCAGGTTCGCGAGCGTGCTGTCCATGCCCTTGGTCTGAAGCAGCAGCGACACCTTCGAGGGCAGCAGGCCGAGGCTGTCGGCGACGCCCTCGGCCTGTGTCTTGGTCAGCCCGTAACTGCGCGCTGCCCGGATCGCCTCGGCGCGCGCCCGGCTCATCTCCCCGCGGGCCTTGGCCAGCGCGTCGGGCAGTGCCTCGCCGTTGCGCTGCGCCAGGTCGTAGGTGGCCACCGAGGCGTCGGCCGCCGCGTCGGACAGGGCGGTGAGCTGGGTGTAGAGCTGCTGGCCGTTGCGGGTCGTGGTGTTGAGGGTCTTGTCCTGGTTGACCAGCTGCTTGCCGCCGTAGCCCTCCTTCTGGTTGACGTTCTTGCCGCCCTCCTTCAGGTCCAGGACGGCACTGTTGACCTTCGCCTTCGCGGCCTGGAGGGAGATCTGGCCGCCCGAGAGCAGGTCGAGGGCGCTCTTGAGGGAGCGGGTGCGGGTGTCGGCGTCGGCGGTCTCATCCGCCAGGCCGCCGACGGCGCTCTTGAGCCGGTCGTAGGCGGAGGTGCCGTTGCCAGCACCTTGGGTGGCCTTGGCCAGCTCCTTGGCGTTCTTGATGGACTCGGCCATCTCGCCCTTGACGCTGCTCAGGGCGTCGGCGGCGTCCTTGTACCGCTGACCGACGGGCGAGTAGTCCTGGACGGTGGCCTTGCCACCGGCGACGTCCTTCCACACCTTGTGGGTATCCGCGGTGGACTGGAGCTTCTTCTGCAACGCGTCCAGGGACGTGCCTTGCCCGAGGTAGGCGTCCGTCAGGGACGCAAGCGGCACTCCGGCTTCCGACATGACCTTCGTGAGCTTGCCCTGGTCGGTCTTCGTGTCGAGCAGCGCCTGCGCGGCCTGGTTGCGCACGTTGCTATCGATCTGCCCCCCGGACTCACGCAGAGCCGAGGTGAGCGAGGAGATCCGCTGCTGGTGTTCGGCCGCCGACTGTGCCGCCTTCTGCTGCCGCGCGGCGAGCACTCCGAGGCCGACCGCTACGCCCGCCATGACGACCCCGAACGGGCCGCCGAGCGCGTTGGTCACACCGCCGAGCGCCGAACGCAGGCCGGAGCCGGCCGCGCGGCTCATGCCGTTGAGGGTGCCGGTGAAGGTGGTGCCCGCGCCGTTCGCACTGCGGAACGCGGCCGTCATGTTCCCCAGGAAGCCGACGCGCGCCTGAACGGCGGCCCACGCCGCGCCGTACCTGCTCACAGACGCACCCGTGGCAGCGGCGAGGGTCTGTTGCACTCGCATCTGCTGGGCCATGCTCTGGAATCCACTGCGCACGGGACCAGTGACCGTGTTTGCGAGACTGGTCAGACCGGGCTGCGCCCTGCGGAACAGCAGCATGGCCAGGGCCGCCGACTGAATCGGGGCAGGCAGCGCGCCGAAGGCACTGACCAGCCCGCCCACAACGTGCCCGATCGGCACCAGGACAGCGGAAAGACCCGACACCGCGTCCATGGCCGCGTTCGCAACGGTGGCGATGATGTCGAGCGTGCCGGCCGCAGCACCCCCGTCCTTGCCCAGGCCCGAGATTGCCGCCAGTACGGGCTCCGCGCCGTCGGCTGCGTTGCGCAGGACATCGCCGAGCGTGCGGGCGGCGTTGATCAGCAGGTTCAGGCCGGTGGCCAGGCTGTGCTCGCCGATCTCCCTGAGCGGCCCCAGCAGTCCGCGGGCCTCGTCGATCAGGCCGCCCAGGCCCGAGCCCGCCTTCGCCTTCAGCTCCGGGCCGTACAGGATCGCGAGGTTGCGGCCGTACTCCAGCGCGGTGGTCAGGTAAGGCGTCGCTCCTGCCATCCCGCGCGTCAGCAGCCGGGTGACGTACTCAAGGCCGGGGGCCATGCCCTCGTACAGCGCCAGCCCGGTTTGCTTGGCCTGGGTGCGCAACTGCGTCATCGCACCGGTCAGGCCCTGGCCGCGCGAGGCGGTGATGGAAGCAGCGGCCCCGGTCTGGCGCACCGCCACCGACAAGGCGTCAAACGACTCGGTTCCCTGGTGCGCGAGCGCCGCCGCGCCACTCAACGCTGGCTTGCCAAACGCCTTGGTGACGCCTGCGGTGAAGTCCTTCTGGGACAGGTTGTGCTCGGCCTTCGACAGCCCGTCGATGACCACACGCAAGCCACGGAACCGGCCCTGGGCGGTCCAGGCGTCGATGCCGAGGTCCTTCAGCGCACTCTGCATCTTCGGCGTGGGCGCGGCCAGGTTCGCGAAGATACCCCTGAGCGATGTGCCCGCCGTCTGCCCGAGGATGCCGCTCTTGCCGAGCATGCCGACCGCAGCGGCGGTGTCCTGCAGCGAGACACCGAGCGCGTTGGCGACCGGCCCGGCGTACCGCATCGAGTAGTAGATGTCGGTGATCGAGCCGGAGGCGTTGTTCGCGGTCGCGGCCAGCGTGTCCGAGGCCCGCGAAGCCTGATCAGCACCGAGACCGTACTGGTCCATGATGTCGCCCAAGTACCTCGCCGACGTTGCGGCGTTGACGTCAGCAGCTGCGGAGAGCTGGAGCGAGGCGCGGACGGCGTCGATGGACTGGTCCGCGCGGAAGCCCGCCTTCGACAGCTCGACCATGCCCTCGGCCGCATCCGCCGCGGTCGACCCCGGAAGGCTCAGGTCGTTGCCCAGCTCCTGCGCCATCACCGAAGCGCGCTTCATCTGTCCGGCAGTGGCGCTGGTGACCGCCCGGAACAGGTTCATCAGCTTCTGGTAGCGGTTGCCCTCTTGGACCATCTCGCCCGCGCCCAGCAGCAGACTGCCGCCCGCGAGCATGTTGGTGGTGGAGATGCCGCGCTTGCCAGCGCCGGCCATGGCGCGTTGCAGCCGGGACATGGAGCGGGCACCGTCGTCCCCGGTCGCGCGCAGGCTGGCGCGTGCGGCTGCGGCGCGGGCGGAGATCCGGTTCAGCTCGCCGACGGCCGCGCGGGTGGAGCGGTTGAGCGCGGCGAACTGGGAGGCGAGGCGAGCGCCGTTGGCGTCGAGGCGGGCGAGGGAGCGGTTGGCGGCGTCGGTGCGGTCGGCCAGGGTCCGCATCTGTCCCGAGGCAGCGCGAGTTCCCGCGATCAGGTCGCGGACCTCGGCGCGCATCGCCACGGTCAGGGTGAACCCGGCCACCGCCGTGCTCCTTACGTACGTCGTGCGGGTTGGATCAGGTGTGGTCGCGGTGCTGGTGGCGTGGCAGAAGCTGGATCTTCACGCCGTAGCCGGACCGGTCGCCAGGGACGTGGTCGCGCTCCTGCTCGATCAGCTCGCAGCCGGGGCAGCGCAGGGTGTCGGTGACGTAGGCGTGCGGGTCACCGCCGCGCTTGTCGTCCCACTCCTCCAGCCGGGTGTGGCACTCCGGGCACACCGCGCGCTGCCACTCCGCCCAGGCCAGAGCCTTCGCCCGGTCCAGCGCCGTCCACCGGCCGTCGCCGCCCAGGAGCTGGGAGTGCGGGATGCGGTACTTCTCGCACAACTCCAGCTCGGCCCTCAGAACGGCGTCACGGCTCAGCCTTTTCCCAGGTCGACCCGACTTTCCTGCTGGACCTGCCAGGCCGCCTCCCACAGGAGGTTGGCGTCCGGCGCCGACCAGCTGGCGAGCAGCTCGGCCGCCTCGTCCTGGCTCATCCCGTCGAAAGACGCCGCCGAGATCAGCGCGGCCGGGAAGGTGTCCGGGTTGAACACCGCCCCCTCCTCCGCCTGCTGCTCGGTCGGCGGATGCGCGGCGATCAGCTCCTCGAGTACCGGGCGCGGCAGCGCCAGGAACGTCAGGAAGTCCGAGGCGTCATCCAACTCGGCGCGCACCGTCTCGGCGATCGCTTCCGCCTCGGCAGCGCGCTGCGCCGCCAACTCGTCGGCCGGCGTGGCCTCGGCGATGAACCTGGCACGCTGGGCACCCTGTTCGGCGGCCTCGACCCGAGTTCTGAGCTGGTCGTCATCGCAGACACGGAGCTTGTTCTGCGGCCGGGCGCGGCGGCGCAGACGGTCCATCTTGGCCGCCCACGCCCCCTCCGCCGACGATTCACCGCGGGGAGGGGACGGGCGCTTGGCCGGTGCGGGGCGCGACACCGTCACTCCTCGCCGTGCTCGTGGACCGTGGCCTTGGCCGCGGCCACGACGGTGACGTCCACGTGGTCCCCGTCGTGGTCACCGTGGTCCTGGTCGTGGTCGTCGTCGCAGTCTTCGGACGGCTTCGGGAGGGTGTGGAACGCCTCGGGGACCACGGCGTCCAGCGACGGCTCGTCGATGATGGTGAAGTCGACCTTGAACTTGGCCGCCTCATTGCCGGTCGAGTACGTCGCGGCGCGGGTGGCGACCTGTACGGGAAAGACGTCCACCGAACGCGAGCCGGGAAGGTCACCCTTACGCAGCAGGACGACGTAGCCCTTCGCCCCCTTGGGCAGGCGCTGCTCGATTTCGTCCGAGTGGCGGTCCTCGTAGAAGGTGAGCGAGCTGTTCTCGGCCTTGTCGTTTCCCGGGATCGAGGAGTTGAACGTCGAGCCCATGTCCGGGGTCTCGATCGGGTCGTTCTCCAGCGCCCAGCCCTCGATGTCCGAGACGGCGTTGGTGAGGTCGAACCGGTTGGGCTCGCTGATCTCCTTGCGCGACGGCCACTTCGGGTCGCTGATCTGCTTGAGCCAGTAGATTTTGGAGATGCCGCGCCGAAGGAATCGGGTCTGGGTGGCAGGCTTCTTCAGGGACACAGGTCCGCTCCCACTTCTGGGGCAGCGTCCCGTGCCGAGGCCCTGCCCCTTGAGGTTCAAAGGGGGTTCGCCTGGCCTGGGGCCTAGCGTCCGCGCGGGCCTCCGCGGTGAGGAAACGTTTATGCAGCAGCGGGTGTCACGGTGATCGTGAACCGCTGCACGTAGGACACGATAGCGCCTGCCGCCGACACGGAGGGCTCGCCTCCGGAGTCGTGATCCAACTCCCGGTCGATCACACGGGCTTGGGGAACATGCAGGTCATGGGCCCATTCGTCGTCGGAGCGGCCGACGACGCCATGGCGTACACGGTCGGCCAGCCACTGCACCTGGTCGTCCCGCTCGCCGACCGAGGTCACCTGGTACGACCAGGCCGCGTCCGCGTGCCAGTCCCACAGCGGCGGACCGCTGAACTCCCCCGGCAGCGAGTCCAGGATCGTGTACGGGGCGGATGCTGGCTCCCACTCCCCGGAGTAGTTCCGGACACGCGGCAGTTCACCGATACCGCACGGCCGGCCGGTCGCCTTCGCAATGAGCTCGGCGAGCGCCCGAGTTACAGGCAGGCGTTCGGCGGTCACGGCAGTACTCCGTCCGCCAGCGCCTGGATGAAGCCGGGCTGCGTCTGCCGGAAGGCCGGCTCGACGTGCGGGAACGGCGGCTGCCGGTAGTGACGGCCGAGGGAATCGACACCGACGAAGCCGTACTCCAGCCGTCTCGCCTGCGGGGCGTCGGAGTACACCTCCGCCGTCACCTGCCCGCCGCCGGTACTCATCCGTACGTCCCACGACGCCCGGTACTGACCGGTGATCACCCGCGGCCCCGGCCAGCCGGAGGCGTGGCGCTGGATACGGACGCGCAGAAGCATCGCGTGATGCCGGGTGATGGTCCGCGTACGGGCTCGGGCGGCCGGGCCCATACGGGCCAGCGCGGCGGCGAGCGCGATCGGGTCACGGAACGCCGTGGCGTCGGGATGCGCGTTCGGATGCGGATTCGCGGTGGCCATCAGTCGATCACCTGCACCCGGACGATGCGCACCACGCTGTAGGTGCCGACGTTCCTATCCGACACCCGGAAGCGGCGGCCGACCAGCTGCGGGTCACGCGGGCCACCGGGGCGCACGGACCCGGCGACGCGGATCACGTCGTCGGGCCGCAATTCCGGGGCCTGCACGGGCAGCACGGCCTGGTAGTCGGTGGTCGGCGGCTCCTGCGCGACAGCGCCGTCCAGCGGCCTGGTGATCGCCGGGCGTCCCAGCGACATCACCGCACCAAGCCCATCCCAGATCAGCACCTCATCCGGCGCCGGCGGCACCAGCTTCCCCGTCGCCTCGTCCAGATAGTCGTCCGCGCGGCCGCCGCTGCCGCGCCACGCCTCCAGCTTGTCGTCCAGGATGCGCCCGACAACGCGCCGCGCCCCGTCCACATCAAACGCCACGAGCCCACTCCACGAGCTGGGTGAGCATCGCCTGCGTCAGCGACTGCGGGCCCGTGCCCAGGTCGGGCCGGGCCAGCGTGGTCCGTTCCAGTTCCTCGGCATCGATCGCCGACAGGAACACCGCGGCGGCCGGGCCAGGGTCGGGCACATCGCCGACAGCGAGGCGAGCCAGGCCCTCGAAGGCGGTTTCGGCGTGGTCCCCGGAGTAGAGGACTACCTGTGGCGGCTCTCCCTCCCGGTGACTGACGGTGTATCCGCTCAGGGCACCCGGGTCCACCCGCTGCCCGTCGATCTCGATCGCGGCCTTCGCGCCGCGAGCGGTGATCCGCACACTGTGCAGGTTCTCGTCGTTGTTCTGATCCATTCACCCCACGCTAGAACGGCTGTCGGACAGCATCGGCGCGCGGTTACAGAGGACTCGTCTCCGGAGCCCGCGGAGTACCGCCCCAATGCGCCTACGAACGGTCTTGTGGCTCTCATCGTGTGAGAGTCCCGTGTTGAGTCCGTAAGTTCCCAGGAGGGATCACCGGGCGGCGCGCGCGGCGGGATCAGGCGGACTGTTCAACAACGGTGAGGCCGATGACGCCTTCGTACCAGCGGCTGTCCATCACGGGCACCGCCGTGGCCATGCCGAGCACCGGGGCGACCTCCGCAAGACTCACGTCGTCGTACCCCCACTCGTCAAGCCGGTACGCCATCAACGCGCCGCTGTAGACCGGGGCCGGAAAGTGCGGACGCTCGCTGCCGTACGCCAGCAACGCCGCGAGGATCTCCGTCACCGCCCGTCCGAGACGACGGCCGCGGACATCGTCGGTACGGACCACGTTCATCACCGCCTCCCAGCGGTCGGCGTACGGGCCCGTGGGGGCTGGCCATCCCGTCTCGCCGGGCACGGGGTAGTCGACGCCGTAGCGGAGCCACACCGAAAGCTCGCCCTTGAGCATGTCGAGGGCCAGATCGCCAAGCGGCCGGTTACTGCGCCCCATCAGGAGCCTCAACGACTCAGCGACCCCGGCGACGACCAAGTCCCGGTCCCCTTCCTGCAGCTCGACGCGACGACGCCAGGTCCCGCCAAGCCACTGTTCACGCCACGCGACGATGGCCTCCGCCCACGGCCACACGTCGGTGTACGGGTGCTGGCCGTCATGGCCGCGCGCATACCTCTCGGCGTGCTCCTGCAACTGTGTATCCGGATCCCACGGCATCGGGCCGCCCCTTCGTCGACGTCAGCAGCAGTCTGCCCGCTTACGGCATGGTGGGGATGCCCTTCATGCCACGACCGGGAGACCCAGCTCAGCGCGTCGCAAGATGCAAGCCATCGGTTTTCCCAGGCACCCGCGTGGAGAGCAAGGAGCAGGGCCCGTACCTCCCAGAGTGATCCATGCAGTCCGTGAGGTACCGAGCAAGGATGATCAGCGGGTAGGCAAGACACGTGCCCCTCGCCCTAACTACGCTGGCCTCACCGATCGGTTGGCTCATTGGTGGGAGGGCGCTCATGGGGGCAGGCACGCCGTGGTGGTACCGCATTCCCACCAAGCCGCTGGGGATCGTCGTCACTTGTGGCGTCGCCATGGCGATCACCGTCAGCACGCCCGACATCGCAACCGCGGGCATTGTGTCCGCGGTCCTCGCCGGCGGATGCGCTGGCCTCCTCACGCAGTTCATTCAAGGTGTGGCACAGGCCAGACACGACGAACGCTCGCGCTAAAGCCGTGTAGGACAGCTCCCCCAGAACCTGGGAGGGACTGCATAGTGGCGGTAGGGCAGCCGTCCACGTCGGATCACGCAACGTCATGCCACCCCTGACACACGTTCGTATCACCGGGAGTCCCAAATCTCTCGCCACCTGAGCAGCTCCCCAATGCCATGCCGGTCTTGGCAGAGCAGCACTGGCCAGTCCTGGTCGGTAGGATCACGCCGACCTCAGTCAGGGCGTGTGATGTCGACCTGCCTGTCCCCTACGACGCTGTCTTCGCCCATCACGGGCGCCTCCTCGCTGTTCGTGGATGGTCAGAACAGTGCGTGCTGATTGGGTGCCACGTCATCAGTGGCGTCCGCAGGTGCGTGTAGGGTCCGCGACTCCGTTGACAGGGGCTCCTGCCGAAACACCGGAATCCGCGCGCAACTGACAGTGTCGACGCCAGTCATTCGTTAACAACGAGCGATTACTTCTCGCTCGAATTCGTGACACTGAGTGGCGTCCAGAGCGAGAGCGTGCCCGTGTCTCTACTTGCCGCTAGCAGGACACCGCCCTCGTCGAGCACTACCGGACTTCAGCGTTGATCGATCCCGCACGCAGTGGTTCACGTCACACCCCCACGTGGTCGTCCAAGAGCAGGCTGAAGGATCTGACGGGGCTGAATCGGACTCCGCCCTGGAGTTCCCGCGGTCGCACACGACGACGTCGGCTCCTCCTCTCTCCCCCCAGGGTGCTGAGCGGCGCGGCCTCAGCCCTCCGTGACGAGCCCGGCAAGGTTGGTCAGCAGTTCAGCCAGAGGCTCGGCGATCTCCCTCTCTACAGCGAGGGAGAGGGTCCGATAGGGATGCGTCAAGGTGACGTGGTAGGTCGTGTAGCTGCCGCCCTGACGGGGATGCCCCGGGTGCCACTTGCTGCTCGCCTTGATGCGGTGATCGGCGAGCTCCGCGTAGGTCAGGCTCCCCCCGCCCTTGGGCAGGTGGACGGACCTGTTGGTGAAGACAAGGTAGCCGTCGTGGCTGCGCCACACGGGAATGAATCCGCTGAAGAGCCTCTCTGTATATCCCATGTCCCGGTACCCGAGTATCGTCTCTCGGCCCACCTGCTTCATTTTTTTCAGCAGGTTCTGTAGCCCGGCATCGTCGGCGCCGGGGCGTGCAACGAGGCCCAGCCGCAGGGGGGCAGTGCGCAGTACGCGGCAGATCGTTTCCGTTTCTGGCCGCTTGGCAGGCTCACCAGCCTCTCTATCAGGCTCTTGGTACTGCGGGTTGAGTGCCACCACCACGGGAGTCTTGAGGAACAGGGACGCCGTCGGTTGCTGCGCATGCCCGCGGAACCGCTGGGTTAGGTAGTCCGCCAGGTCTGAGGTCGAGACGATGCCGTCCCGGTTCATGTCCGCGTCACCGGTCTTGAGTCCGTCGACAAGCGCGGTGACGTACAAGGACGTGCGCGGTGCACCGAGCTTACGCAGCTTCCCGGACGGCTCCATGGCCGCCTGCACCTCAGTCGTGGCAGTGAGGATGGCGAAGCCTGAACCTTTGCCTTCCAGACTGGCACCCAGATTGACAGACTTCGGGCCGCGGTGCGTGAGCACCCGCTTGGCCCGTCCGCTGTAGCAACAGTCGAGGCTCAGGATGATCTGCTCTGAGGCACACGTCTCGAGCAGCTCTGCCAGCAATTCGACGGAGAATCCGGTGGCCTCGATGTGCTGACTTTGTGAGTCGCGTAGGACCAGATGAAGGCGATAGGCGTCGTCCAGCCAGCCATGACAGGAGAAGTGGATGAACAAGACGTCTGTTTTCTTGACGCCCTTGAACAGCTTCGACGTAGCTACCTTCGCTTCCGTAGCACTCACGTTGTACAGCCGCTGCACTGCGTAGCGGCCTATCTCCTGGCTCGACAGCACCGTGCTCAGCTCCGCGAGATCGTGGAACGGGGCGTCGAGTTCGGCGAAGAACGTGTCCTTGTAGCGGGAGCACCCGATCAGCAGGGCACTCCTACTCGTCATGAGGGGCTGTCTTGGTCGCCCAGCCACGAGTCGATCAGGCGTCGTTGGTCCTCGACGGACAGGCCGGCTACCTCTATCTCCTCCCCGTTTCGGCGCTTGAGTCGCGCCGTGCGCCCGGGCCGCAACGATGACCAGTCGCGGAATAGTTGGACCGTCTGCAACATCACCGCGACGACGGGCGCGCACTCGACCGACAACCGGAAGACCTCTGCGAGACCTTCCCCGGCGCGGGCTCCGTCCGGCGGCGGCGGCCCGGTCGGCCGCTGTGCCTTCGTGTCAGGCAGCCTGCTCAGCTCGCGCGCGAGCTGAGCAGAGCTCTGCTCCATCGAAGTCTCCCCGTCACCATGCCCCGGTTCCAGAACCACGTCGAACAGGACCACCCGGCTCTCCTCCCCCACGACCATCCCCGCTTTCGAAAGGCCCAGAAGCTAGCTTCCTCCCTCCGTACCCATGGAGGGAGCATGGGGTTACTACCCCCCTCGACGGACAGCTCACTCTTCCCCGCCCCGCCCTGATGCGGCAGGCCGCCTCCGGGCCTGCGAGAGACGGCCATCGGACAGGGACGACCTGGCGCCCGTGAAGTTAACCAACTGCGTGTACGACGGACGCTGTGCCCGCGCTCTGTACTGCCGTGAGGAGGACGATACGAAGCACGGGCAGCACATGCCCAGTAAAGATCGAAGGAGACCCGAGGGGGATCGCTACTGAGCGTAGTCGTTGTTAACGAGATCGCGGATTTGCTCATCCCTTGCTAACGAACTGCCTTCATTGCTAACGAAGTCGCGGATCCTAGAGTGCGAGGATGCGTCCGGTGCGCTCGTTCTGCAGGTCCCACAGCTCACGGAATAGGCCATCGCGATCGGCCACCAACTCGGCGAAGGTGCCGTGCTGAATGACGCGCCCCTTGTCCAATACGACGATGCGGTCGGCGATCGCGACATTGGTCAGCCGGTGGGTGACCAATACGACGGCGCGGTCGGCGGCGAGGCGGCGCAACCCGGTGAAGATCCGGTGCTCAGCTCGCGGGTCCATCTTTATCTAGGGGTCCGCTCTGTTCCCGCAGGCCAACGCGGTGACGTCGATTCAGGCACGTCAGGGGGCGGGGAACGACCGCGTCAGATCGTGCGGTAGCTGGAAAACAACGCTTGTCAAACGGCGGACGCCGGTCCGCGTTCGTGCCCTAGCGTGGATTGCCCGAGAAATCCCCGAGAGAAGAGAGTCGACCGTGCCCGAGGCCGTGATCGGCACGCGCCGCTACCCAACGAAGGCGGCGCGAGAGGAAGCCGTGCGTGACATCCTGCGCCGGTACAACGCGGGCGCCGTGGTTGATCAGGAGGAGGACGACCTGCTACTGCGCGACCTGCTCGACATGCATCCGAAGGCCGCGGAGAAGGTCGGTCCGGGCGTCGCACACTTCCGCGTCATCAAGACGCCGCGGGGCAACCACAAGGGGCCAGAGGCGGTCCACATCAACGGCGACAGAGTCGCTTTCTCGTACAAGGACTGTCTGAAGCCGCCGACCCACCCGCAGCGCGTTGTCCGCGCCATGCGGACCGAAGTCCAGCCGCAGGTGAACACCTACTTCGAGTCCCGGCGGGCAGCCAACACCCTGGTTTCGGACGAGTCCGGCATCCCGCTGGCGAGCGATGACATTGACGTCTCGTACTACCGCGGCCCGAGGTTCCATGACATCGCGACTCAGTTCGTCGACGAGGCCGGCGGCTGGGAGGTCTTCCAACTGACCTCCAACACGGAACGGGGGCTCGCAGTGTTCGACGACCCCGAGCTCGCGGCCCGGTGGCACGCCCACCACCAGGAGCACGCCGTCCTCGGCCTGCTGACGCGGGAGGAGAACCAGCGCCGCCCCCGTGCCTGACCGACACCCAGGTTCAGGACGTCTTCGGGGTGCCGACCGTACGACTCCAACCGGCTCTTCAACGCACTCGCGTCGAGTACGAGCGCCAGTCAAGGCGTGGGGCCGGCGGAATCCGGAGCTCGCCATGGACATGGCCGAGTTCGCCGCCATACTGCGCCGCCGGTGACCCCGACGTCCCTCAGAACAGGCGGAAGAACTCCTGACCAGGCCCTCGGAGAACACCATGTTCGTCTGCGGTAGCGCCGAGAACATCATGGAGTTCATCGGCCGCTTCGACCTGGTGATCCTGTTGGAAGTCGATATCCCCACGATGCTCCGGCGACTGGACCAGCCCACTCGCGGGAACGACTTCGGACGCATCGGCGACACCCGCAAGGTACTGATCGAATGGGCTCCTGGGTTCCAGGCCCAGATGAAGGAGCTCGGGGCATCGGTGGTCGACGCCGGGCTACCTCTGGAATCCGTCGCCGATGTCGTCGTCCGGCTAGCCCAGGATCACGGCCTGATGGCCTTGCCCAGGTAGGCATCCGGTAGCCACGAGGAGCCGCAAGCCCGCCCGGTGCCGCTGGGCGAGCACGCCAGGTGCCGGCGTACTCCGCTACGTCGCTCCCCATGCCCAGCCGTATTGGCCTGCTCCTACGAGCACCACCTGGGCCGTGCCCGAAGAAACGATCACGGGCGAAAGCGCCGCGCTCTACGATCCGGCCATGGACGCCACTGGACGTGAATCGCCGCGGGCCCTTTTGATCAGCGGGACTGTGGGGGTGGGCAAGACGTCGGTCGCGGATGCGGTAGGCGACCTGCTCACCGATCGCGAGATCCCCCATGCCGTCATCGACCTCGACTGGCTCCGCAGGTGCTGGCCCACGCCGCCGAACGACAGGTTCAACTCCGCAATGGAGTTGCGCAATCTGCGCTGCCTCTCGCACAACTTCCTTGACGCAGGGGCCGTTCGGCTCGTCATGGCGGGCGTCGTCGAGGATCGGGGTGGCCTGGACCGGTACAGACAAGCGATCGGAGTCGACCTCACGGTGTGCCGATTGCGCGTTGAACTGCCGGTTGTCCATCAACGACTCGCCCGGCGCCACGAGGGCGAAGACGCCGCCCTGTAATGGCATCTGAACCGATCGGGCGAGCTCGACCAGATCCTCGACGGCGCCCAGGTCGAGGACTTCGCTGTCACTGCCACTGAATGCTCCCTGCCGGAGGTGGCCGCCGCAGTGTTGGACGGGTGGCATTGACTTCGTCTCTAATCTAACTGGCACCTTGCCGGATTGATGCCAAGTCAGGGCCTTGGCGACGCCCTGCCGACCGTACTCCAGGAAGCCGACGCAGGCGGGTGGCCAGTCTGCCTACTACGCGGACGGTCGATCACTTCGCCACCTGAGCCCTACGCTAGCTCTGTCATTCGGTCAAGGTTGTCGGTCTGATCGCGGCATACACGAGCATGTCCACGCGCTTGCCGCCGATCTCCTGATGGCTTCGAAGCAGCCCCTCGCGCTCAAATCCTGCGAGTTCAGCCGTGCGCACGGAAGCCACATTCCATGGCTCTATGTAGAGCTCGATTCGATATAGCTCCGGTATGGACCAGGCAAACCGCGTCAGCGCGATGAGCGCGTGACCCGCGACCTTGCGACCCCGGTAGCGAGGCGCGACGGAGTACCCCGCTGTAGCCCGGCCTGCGGCGATGGGTGCGAGGTACAGACCGGCCGTCCCGAGCGCCTCCTCGGTGTCCTTGTCCGCCACGCAGAAGGAGTAGCCAGTCCCGGTGCGGAGATGGCTGATCTGCCGCTCGATGTATGCGAGGGCCTCCTGGCGGCTGGCGTTGCCAGGTAGCGAGCCGGTCTTTGGCACGTATGCATCGGTCGACAGGTCCATGAGCATACCCACATCGCGCTCCTCAAAGGCTCGGAGGCGCACGTCCCTGAATGACGGAGCGGCGGTCGGCATCACAAGCTGGGCAGGACTCACACAAGCAATCTTCCCGCATCCGGCTGACCGAGCGAAGAGCTTCGACCCGGTTCACAGCGATGAGGCCGACCGCCTGGCTGATGCCCCGACCGATCTCCGCGCACGCGACCAGACGCAAAGCGCGCTTATCCGCCTGCCAAGCCAACTGGCCTGTAGTGACGAGCAGATGTGGAAGCCGCGTCACCATCGACCGTAAGCCCAGGTGAAGGAAGGCATCTTGGTGCCTATTCCAGCCGAGGTCGTAGCGCAGCGGGCCGCCGAAGAGTAGATGCTCTGACTCGGAGGGCTCCGCAGACGACGCATCGTCGGGACGCGAACTTTGCTTCGTCATTGATGCTCCTGTCTGTTCCGGCTGGGCAGGCTGGCGGTGTCAGGCCCAAGGGACGCCCCCATACAGCTCCAGCGGGCCGGTGGCCTCGTGCAGCGCGGACAGGCAGGCTTCGATACGCCGGTACAGCGGGTCGGCGACCACGGATGCCACCTCGCTCAACTCGGCCATGCGCCACTGGTGGATCTCCGTGGTGTCGGTACGGAGCCGGGCTAGGTCGGCCTCGCCGAGCACCCCGCCGTTGTAGGTGAACCCGACCTGCGCAGGGTGGGGGGTCTTGTTCGCCCAGTTCGTGGCCAGCAGCCGACCCATCGGGGCGTCCAGGCCGAGCTGTTCGCGGACTGCACGGCGTGCGGCCTGCCTTGGGTTCTCCCCGAGATCGCTGTCCACATCGCTGCCGGGCAGCTCCCACCCTCCATCCGTGCGGTAGGTGGGCTGGATCAGCAGGACCCGTCCGGCTGCGTCGGTGAACAGGACGGTCGACCCGGCCAGCACCTTTGGCCGAACTGCCCGGCATGAAGCTGGATCAAGGAGGTTCGCATGTTCCAGTTCGGCCCGCCGTTGCGCGGCAAGCCCTGCGGGGGAGCCGGGCTGGACCTGGCCATCGACCAAGTGGGCTACCGACCCGATGTGCCACGCGGCCAGGCCCGCACGCAGTCGCGCAGCGAGTGGCTCCGGCAGACGCGCGATAGCCTCCTCGGGCGCGTGCCAGTTCGCCGCGATCTCGCCGTCCGGGAAGGAGATCGCTGCGACCTGATCCTCGTCCAATGGCCCGACCAGATGAAGGTGCATGACCACCGAGCGGCCTCGCTCAGAGGGCAGGCCGGAGTCAACCGCCAGGAGTCGGCCGACCGGCACGCCCAGGTCCAGCTCCTCTTTCAGCTCCCGGGCCAGCCCCTCCTCCGGCGACTCGGTGTCACTGACCAGCCCGCCAGGAAGGTCCAGATGATCTTTGTGTGACGGGGTGAGCATCAACACACGGTCGCGCGTGTCCACCACCAGGCCCGTGGCGGCGAGCAGGGGAGCTGGCTGTACGGCGTAGTACGCACGCGTCTCCTCCACCGACGGCATGGCGATAGGAGGCGGACTGTTGAGCTCGGGCACGGGAAGTTCCTCGGGTGTCGTCGGCGGTCAGGACAGTTCGAGCTGGGTTGGCTGGGCGGCGCGTGGCGTCCGGCTGGCCACGCGGACGAGCTCGGCGACGCCGGTGACCTTGTGATGGCGGGCAGCTTCGGTCAGCAGGGCGCGGAAGAGGGCGGCGGTGACCGTAACGTCGTCCATAGGCGGCGCGGCCGTGCCCTGCAGCGGAATGGCGCAGGGGGGCCGGGTGCGAAGCCCAAATCCGATGGCAGCAGCGCGAGTTGAAACAGCGAAGCGAACGCCAAGGGCCGGCCCGCCAGCCAATCCGAGCCAGCCTTGGATCAACTCGGACAGGCGGCGCGCCTCAACCAACGGGTGAGTGCGCTGGCGGTCCTATCGTGCCGTTCGCGCACGTCGTAGTTCGGTGAGCGTCATCGGGCCGCCTTCTGCGGTACGGGGCTGAGCGGTGCGGCGTTCCGTGGGTGGTTCGGGTTCAGGAACCACTTGCGTGCGGAGGCGAGCCACCAGGTTCCGGCGAAGGCGAGCACCACGCCCACGGCGAGGGACGCGTAGTTGAACGTCTCGATGGTCACCGGGCTGGCTTGGGGCAGCATGAACAGGACGGTGATGATCGCGACCCAGATCACCGCGAGGACGCCGACGGGCTTGGACCAGCGGCCCAGGTGCCAGGGGCCCCGCCTGAAGTTCTCCCCTTGGCGCAGGCGCAGGAGGGTGGGGACGACGTAGGCGATGTAGAGGCCGATCGTTGCGATGGAGGTGACGGCGGCGTACGCGGTGGTGTTGAACAGATAGGGCAGGCCGAGGAGGAACGCGCCCCCGGCTGCGAGCCAGACGGCGTTGGTCGGGGTGCGGGTTCCCGGGTGGAGTCTGTGCCACACGGTGGAGAACGGGAGCGCGCCGTCGCGCGAGAAGGCGTAGATCATGCGGGAGTTCGCGGTCACGGATGCCATGCCGCAGAACAGCTGGGCGCCGATGACGATGAGGAGCATCATCTTGCCGGTGCTGGCCCCGAGGGCGTCCATGAAGATCTGCGCTGGCGGCACTCCCGTCTCGGACTCGAGGGAGCCTGTGTAGGACTGGATGGCGAACGTCAGGCCGAAGAGGAGGACGAAGCCAGCCGCCCAGGAGACGAGGATGGACCGGACGATGCCCCTCGGTCCCTCCACGGACGCGTTCTTCGTCTCCTCGGTCATGTGGGCGGACGCGTCGTAGCCAGTGAACGTGTACTGGGCCATCAGCAGGCCGATGAGGGCCACGTAGACGGCGGAGCCCCAGCCGGTGTTGTTGACGAACTCTGTGAACACGAACCCAGGTGACTGGTGCTTGTCGGGAATCGCGAGGAGCGCGCCGACGATCACGACGACGCCGATCAGATGCCACCACACGGAGACGGTGTTGAAGAAGCCCACGATGCGCACCCGGAAGGTGTTCACGGCGGCATGCAGCAGCAGGATGAGGCCGAAGAGCGTGATCGTGTGGCCGGGGGTGGCGCCGTACCCAAACTGAAGGTTCAGGTAGGCGTTGAGGAACGATGCGGCGCCGAAGTCGATGCCCGCGGTGACGGCGACCTGCCCGAGCGTGTTGAACCAGCCGGTGAACCAGGCCCAGGCCGGAGCGGACTTGCGCGGGGCGAGTTTGTGGGCCCAGAAGTACAGACCGGCGGAGGTCGGGTAGGAGGAGCAGACCTCGGCCATGGCCAGGCCGACGAAGAGGGTCATCAGCCCGACGAGCACCCACCCCCACATGATCACGGCGGGCCCGCCGGTGTTCATGCCGAACCCGTACATGGTCAGGCAGCCGGACAGGATGCTGATGATCGTGAACGAGACGGCAAAATTCTGGCGCCCCGACATGGAGCGATCCAGAGTCTGGGTGATGCCGAGCTCTGCGAGGCGTTCCTCTTCCGACGGTGTGACGCTCGGTATGTCCAAGGGCATGACAAGACCTACTTCCGTTGGTCGTAACTGGTAGATGCGCAGGGAGCGTTGAAGCCACTACCTGCGAAAGGCATTACGGTGCAGAGGCCTTGACCGCCCAGGTGCGATGGCGGATGAACAGCGTCGGAGCGTCCCCGCAGTAGCTCCAGGGAACGTCGGTGGCGTACGGGCCGATGGCATCAAATACCTCCGCGGCTTCCCTGTGCTGATTCGCGAAGGACAGGGCATGGGCGAGGTAGTTTGCGTCCTCATGGAAGGCGGCGTGCGGGCTGCCGGGGGCCCGGTACGTCCACCAGTTCTCCCATGTCTGCCGCGTCGAAGGGTTGTCCGTCCACGGATGAACCGTCAGCCCGTACCGGTGCCCCTCCCTCTCCATCCGTACACGGTGGGACTCGGCGAGAGCGACCAAAGGGAGAGTGTGGAGCGGCAGCCCCCGGGGGATGTGCGCGCATCGCTCCTGTGCCCAGTGGAACACTTCGCCCCCTACGCCATGCCAGGAGGGGAACATGTAAGTGAGGAGCTCGTGGTGCGCCTCTCTGTTCCACGGGTCGCGCTCCTCCACCTGCTTCCACACCGTCTGCACCGTCGCCCGCCATTGCCGGTCACTGCTCGGGGAGTGGTAGCGGAGGAGAGCGAGCATGACGACGTACGGTGTCGGATCAGCCGGCAGGGCCTCGCAGGCGGCATCGCAGATTTCCCACGCTCGCCCCATCGCCACGTTGTTGCCCCCACCCCGCAGGCCGGCCATCGACCGCAAGGCTTGGACGGTCGCAAGGAGGGCCAAGGCGTGGGGGGACCGCGGTTCTGCCTGTGCCCACGTATCAGCGAACGTCAACCGCACCCCGGCGCGGGCGAGAACTTGGAGGCGGAAGATGCGTCGGTCCCAGTCCGCAGCGGTCGCGGCCAGCAGTTCGCGGGCACCTTCCCACCGGCCCATCGCAGCGTCATCCAGCACCGCCCGCAGCGGGAGGTCATCACGAGCCGGATGCCGGTCGAACGCCGGTATACGTCTCATGACTATCCCGCCACCGTCGCTTCAGACGAGTGGGATATTTGCTCGCCGCGCTCCATGGCGGCGTCCATTAACACCTTCTAGCCTCCGGAATGCGTCCGCCGCAGCGGAAACTCGACGTAGCAGACGAGCGATTATGTAGAGGGACTGAGCGGTCAAGTCAGAAGAAACGGACGACTTGCCACCCTGTCGGTGGTTGTACTCACCGTTAGAACTTGATTCCGCCGATCATTTCGATCACGCGCGAAGTGGCTCCAGAGATCGTGGGCGCGACCGAGGAGCTGGCCAGGTAGAAGCCCAGAAGGATGCAGACGATCGCGTGCCCGGCGTTGAGTCCGCCTTTCTTGATGAGCAGGAAGGCGATGATGGCCAGCAGCACGACGGCGGAGATGCTATCGGCCACAGCACACCCCCGCGAAGGAGATCGTGCCGCAACGCAAGAGAGGCCGCCACGCCGTCTCCCACCGGCGGCCCGGCCGAGACTGCGTGAGCCGAACGTGTAAGACCGAGGACACCTTGGACTCCGGTAGACGAGTTCAGGGACAACTGCGCATCCGCAGCGCCAGGGACAGGCGTGCGCCCGAATGATCCGTTCCCGGCCGATTCGTCGACGCCACGCACTGCGGGAGTTCCAGAGTGACGGGAAAACGCCCAGTGCACACATTTCCCAGGTGATATCACTGGCGTGATTACGGGTTCACAAGGGGCAGTTGAGCCAACAGGGCCGTGCTCAACCGGGGGGAAGAGGTGCTTGCGCAGCCGCCGCGACGCTGTGAACAGTGCGGCTGCCAACTGAGCCAATACAACTCGGGACGCTCAAGAGCTACTGGACCGTGCCGCCGCCGTGATGGGAGCAACGAATTGAACGAGAGCGAGGAGCAGCAGACCCTCATCCTCTGGGACATCGACCGCACGCTGCTCTACGTCGGAGACATCGACCGCCAGGTATACCGCGAGACCTTTGCCGAAGTCATCGGCCGCCCCGCCGAGCGTCTGCCGGCGCGCGGAACCGGCGTGACCATGCCCCTCGCCATCCGCTCCCTGCTCCTTGACAACGGAGTACCGGAGGCGACGGTCCCAGAGCTGCTGCCGCGCATGGTGGAGCTGCTGCCCAATCGGCTCGCATCCCATACAGAAGACCTCCGCAGCCAAGGCGTCCTCATGCCTGGTGCGGAGGCCGCGCTCCAGGCAGTACACGAGAACCAGCACTGGGTGCCGACGGCCGTCACCGGCAACCTCAAGCCGAACGCCATGCTTAGAGGGCGTCTCACGTGGCAAGTTTCGCGAGCTTCTTGTAGCAGGTCAGGGCAGCGGCCAGGCCGAGGAAGGCGAGGAAGTGCGAGCCCTTTCGTTCGTATCGGATGGTCAGGCGGCGGTAGCCGAAGAGCCAAGCGATCGACCGCTCGATTTTCCAGCGGTGCCGACCGAGGCGTTCGCCGGACTCGATGCCTGGTCGCGCGATGCGCGCGACGAGCCCACGCTCGTGCAGCCAGATGAGGTGTTCGGCGGAGAAGTACGCCTTGTCCGCGCGGAGTTTGACGGGCTGGCGCCGCCGGGGTCCCCGGCGGGACCGGACGGCGGGGATGCCGAGGATGAGCGGCTTGAGGGCGAGACTGTCGTGCATGTTCGCACCTGACACGGCGACGGCGAGCGGGATGCCCTGAGCATCGGACAGCACGTGCAGCTTGCTGCCCTTCTTGCCGCGGTCGACCGGGTTCGGCCCTGTCAGCGATCCCCCCTTTTGGCGCGAACGGAGGCCGCGTCGACGATCGCCGAGGTCCAGTCCACTTCGCCCCGGACCCCGAGTTCGTCCAGCACCGCCCGATGCAGCCGACGCCACAGGCCGGCCTCGGTCCATACCATGGAGCGGCGATGCGCGGTGGCGGAGGACGTGCCGAACGTCGGCGGCAGATGCCGCCAGGCACAGCCGCTGGTCAGCACGTACACCACTGCGGTGAACACGGCCCGCTGGTCGCGCGGAGCGGTCCCGCCACCTTGCGGTCGAGCCGCGAACGACGGCAGTAACGGGGCGACCAGCCTCCAGAGCTCATCAGGAACCAGACGCTTCGACAGATCAGCACTCACGGCCGGCATCATGCCGCTCGAACATCAAGCATCAAGTCACGGGGGGACAGCCTTCTATGCCTCGACTGATGCGGCCGATCTGGCAGCCTGCTCGATCTTCGCGCAGTAGGCGGTGCGGGCGTCCTCATCGATCTGCATCTCGTGTTCGGGCCGCATCCCGGTTCGGCCGTCCACGCCTTCGCGCAGGATGTCGGCGTGCCCGGCATGCCGGTTGGTCTCGCCAAGGACGTGGACCAGGATGGCGAACAGGTTCGTGTTGGAAAAAGGCTCCGGCCACCACGGCACGTGGCCCGGGGCATCGAGGGCAAGCTCGTCGATCGTCGCATCTGAGTGTTCCCACGTGCGCCGGTAGGACTCGATGATCTGATCGCGCGTCTCGTCCTCAGCCGCCCACAGATCGCTGCCGTCGTGGTCCTGCCACCGGGGCAGCGGTTCTGGGGACGGCCGGTCGAAGACCTCGCCGAAGTACCTGGCCTCGACGCTGGCCACGTGTTTGACCAGGCCGAGGAGGTTGGTCCCGGTCGCTGTCAAAGGTCGGCGGGCGTCGTATTCGGACAGGCCGTCGAGTTTCCAGAGCAGCGCCTTGCGGTCCCGCCGCAGTCGCCCGTGCAGGGTGCCCTTCGCGAATTCATCGATCATGCGGCATGAGCCTGCCATGGGCTACTCGTGGCCTCAAGATCCCGTACGTGGACCGCAACGACCGGCAGTGCTGAAGCCCGGCCATGGCCACTGTCCCGAGCCACTGAAGAAGCTCGCGGAACTTGCCACGTGAGACAGCCTCTTAAGCTCGCAGCCTTCAACCTCGATGGCTACCTCGATACCGATATTGGCGGATTCGCCTCCGACGACGACCACCGGCCCGCGCTCGTCGGCATCGCGCAGAAGCGCGCCCAAGCCAAACACGGAACGGTCTTCACCCACGCCAACACCGTGATCATCGGAGACTCCCTCGAGGACGTCCGCACAGGTCTTGAGGGTGGTGCTTCGGTCATCGGCGTCACCTCGGGCAAGACCACGGGAGCCGAACTTGCAGCCGCAGGCGCTGACATCATCCTCGACAGCCTTGAAGACATCTCAAAACTTCGAGCGTCCATCGAGGAACTGACGGTTCGACGAGAGTAGAGAGAAGCGGCTCTAAGCTGTCAACTCTCCTACCGTTGAGGGCGGTTAACCGGCACCTCTCCATGCGGACAGGCGGACTATCGCGAGCCCAAGGTATGAATGTTTCGAAGGACATCCCGTGATTGTGGGGCGCCGTCGTACCACTCGGGGGAACGGCAGCGAGGCTGCCAGCGGCCACCCTCGGCAAAGGCAGTGATTGCCGATTCCCGTGAAGGGCCTGTTCGTCGTCCGCGAGAGCGGCGCCTAGGTCTCCTATACGAGCAGGTATCCACCGAGCCTCTCGAAGCCGGACAGAGTGTCCGGCTCACCTCAGACCCGAGAGCGGATGCTGAGCCCGGCACCACCTGCCCGAATCACTCCCTGATCCCGGGATCTGGTCGGCCGCTACCGTGAATTGCAGACCTAAAGCCGGGGAGGCAGCCCACATGCGGGGTCTTGGGGATCACCTCAGCATCGGAGAGCGGATCGCGTTCTACCGCCAGCGCCGGGGGTACACGCAGCCCGTGCTCGCAGGGCTCGTTGGGCATAGCACCGACTGGCTGTCGAAGATCGAACGAGGCGTGCGGAAGGCTCCAAGGATCGACAAGCTCGCCGAACTCGCCCGCGTGCTGCACGTCCCACTCGGCGACTTGATGGGGCAACCCCTCCTCATGGAGGACGATCAGAAGCACATGGACGACGTGCCGGCTGTTCGTGATGCGTTGATGAGCCCCCGCCGTCTCTCGAAGCTGCTGTTCGGGCCAACGGCAGAAAGACAGTTGCCCAGGCCGGAGCAAGCCCAGATGTTCGTGGAACGCAGCTGGGGTGACTACCAGGCAGGCGTTCTCGGGGACGTCATCGCCGCGCTTCCCGGTCTGCTCCGGACGGCCCAGGAGCTTGAAGACCTTCCACACGGCGATCAGCGGCGACGCGGCCTCGCGGTCTCCGCCCGTACACACCATCTGGCGGCAACCACCCTCGCCAAGATCGGTGAGTCCGACCTGTCATGGCTCGCGGCCGAGCGCGCCATGCGGGCTGCCGATGAGTCCGAAGATCCGCTGTCACTCGTCTCCGCCGCGCGCTCCGGTACTCATGCCCTCCTGGCCAACGGACGTTACGAGGACGCCCTCGAGCTGGGTGACACCGCGGCGGCTTGGCTCTCGCGCCAGGTCGACGCGGACGATCCCGCCGCCCTGAGCCTGCTAGGCATGATTCACCTGCGCGCGGCGGTGGCCGCGGCGCGTCACCAGGACAGGTCCACGGCCAGCTCCTTGCTTGAGCGAGCGACGAGGCTGGCTGATCGGCTCGGCTCCGACGAGAACTACTGGCAGACCTGCTTCGGCCCGACGAACGTCGAACTGCACCGCGTCTCGATCGAGCTGGACCTGGAGAACATCCCGTACGTCATCGACCACGGGGACATCGATGTCGACCACATGCCGCCGGAACGGGCCGTGTCCCACCGCATCGACCACGCCCGTGCTCTGTGCCTCAGCGGACGCGTCGACGACGCCTTCAGCGAGCTACGCAAGGCCGAGCGCACGTCGCCGCAGCTCGTCCGGAACAATCCGCGGGTGCGGGAGACTCTTCGTGATCTGAGGAAGCAGTCCCCGGTCACTGGCGGCAGCCACTCGTCCGAGCTGCTGGCTATGGCCCAACGGTGCAGGGCGGTGCAATGAGGTTGATACAGGGCAAGGTGCTGGGCATTGTGGGATCGGGCGCCGGCGGAGTCGAGGAGCTGCGGACGGGACTCGTGGTTCCCGCCCTCGAACGAGGCTGGACCGTGGCGGTCACGCTCACGCCGACAGCAGGCGAGTGGCTCCGTTCCAGCGGAGAGGTCGCCAGGATCGAGGAGCTGACGGACCTACCTGTACGGACTGAATCGCGTCTGCCCGGGGACTCGCGCCCGCATCCTCCGGTGGACAGCTACGTGGTTGCTCCCGCGAGCGCCAACACCGTCGCGAAGCTCGCTCTAGGAATCTCGGACAACCAGGCGTTGACACAAGTCAACGAGGCTATCGGGACACTCGATCTGCCGGTTGTGGTCTGGCCGCGGGTAAACGCCGCGCACGCCCGCCACCCCGCGTGGGAGGGACACATCGAGGCCCTGCACGATGCGGGGGTTCGGTTGATCTACGGAGATGCGGTGTGGCCGCTCGCCGAACCGCGGGCTGGGATGCCGGTGCGCCGGTATCCGTGGGGAGCTGTACTAGACGAGTTGGAAAGGTCCAGGTTCTGAGGCCCCGTCAATAAAATTTGCAGCGCGAGAAATCGGACCCGGACAGACTGTCCGGGTCCTTCGCTTTGGCCGGAGCCACCCTGAGTGCGTTACCGAATGCGCTGGTGAGGCGGCGAACGGCCATGAACAGGAGCGGTCACATGCTGGCCGGCTCCTGTGGTCGTCGCGCTGTACGTCACCGGTACCAGTTCACCGAGGAGTGGATGTCTGTGTCAGGACTGCGCACCGCTGAGGGACCCGTGACTGCCATGCGCACGCGCCGCTGCAACGAGTGTGACTGCCAACTGAGCAGATACAACAAGGAGGACTGCTGCAGCGCCTGTCTCCGAGGACGGCAGGCGACAGCACCGGCATCCCTCCCTGTGCCCGAGCAGGTCTGGGACGTGCCAGAAGTCCGGTTAGCCCTGGCAGAGCGAGACTTCGGGAGACTCTGCACACTGGTCCGAACCCTCGGACGTCTCCGACAGGATGACATGGTCACGCTGACTGGGTTGAGTCAGTCGTTCCTGTCAATGCTTGAAACAGGCGCGCGCCGCCTCACGAACATAGACAGAATTGTTCAACTTCTCGCCGGCCTGAAGGTCCCCCTCGAACTCACTGGCCCGATACTGCGGCCACAGGCCGATACGGAAACAGGGCGCTCCCGTTCACTCAGCCGGGTCTCGCCATCGCCCATTGCCCGCTCAATCATGTCGCCGGAAGCCCCGGACGACGGGTCAGGTACGGTCCGGTGACCGACTTCGCGCTGTACGACTTCTCGTGGAGCGAGCCAGAAACGGGTCGAAGGACTCTCGAGGATTCCGCAATCGGCAGCGCAGCGAGCACATTTTCCATCCGAGGCGGCTTCGACGAGACTTAGTTGACTTCTAATCAGCGTGAGTCCAGAGAGCGCATATGTTGGATGAACTCGCGCGCTTGAGGGTCGTTGTCGTATCGCTGGGTGAGGACTGCGTCCAAGTCGCTGGCGACCATGGTCAGCGAAGGAAGGGACTGCCGGTCACCCCGCAACGCCTGATCGCCATAGGCGAGGGCTGTTTCTAGGTCACCTTCCCGGGCAGCGACGACGCCCAGGGTGATCCGGGCTTCGGCGTTGCGCATCGGCGAACGCTCGGCCCCGTCAAAGTCCACCCCGGCTCGCAGAACTTCACGTGCCAAGGTCTCGGAGATCTGGTTGTCGCCGACCTTTCGATAGCAGTCCATGGAGTAGAAGTCCCACTTTCCGGGATCAACTACGAAATGGTTTTGTACATTCTCCGGGTATGGCATGGATTCCAGGAGGGTGCGGCCGGCGTCGAGCGCGACTTCAGTCTGGCGCCTGTCGCCGAGCCTGGCCCACGCCTTGGCTTTCTGTGCCAGCAACTGGACGGCGACGGACTGAGCGGGCGCGACAGCGAGACCGGCATCGGCCGCGGATATTACGCCGCGCATGTCTCCAGTCGTGAGAGCGAACCACGCTCGCATCTCATGTGCCCACCCTTGGATACCGGCGTGTCCGACCTCGCGTCCGATAATCAAGGCTGCTTGCCGGGTGGCCTCCGCATGGGTGCGGGTCACACCCCCGCCGTCGTACTCCACGCAGCCCACGAGCAAGGTAAGCATTCCCGCGAGGGACAGGACATCACGGTGCTGTCCGAGTGTGAGCCGCTGGTGCTGCATGCTGACGACTCGGTTGAGCCATGCTCTGCCTTCAATCAACAGCTGATCGCCAGGCATGTAGGCGTACTCCGTGCAAAGCCTGTCGACCGTGATGCGGAGCGCGTCCAGGGTGGCTTCGTCGATATCCGACGCCCGCAATCGGGCCACGATCTCGACGGTGTCCATGCCTGAGACGTCCAGCACCTCGGTGTTTCCATCCCGGCGATGGTCCACCGGAAAGAACGCGTGGGTGGTTGTGCCGAAGACGGCCGCGATCAGAGCTTTGTGGTCTCGGGGCTCGACCGCGCCGGACTCCCAGCGGCGCCACGATCGAGCGAGTGTCCGTTCGTCTGGCAGCTCGTGGCTTGAATGGGCGCACATGGCGCGGGCGGCGTCGAGAGGGCTCCAGCCGCGAGCGGCGCGCTCGGACTCCATGCGCTGCGCCCAGCGGGGGCGGTCGTCGATCATGTTGCGCCCTCCACGAAGCCGTCAGACGTCCCTTCCTTAGCGAGTCTTGCACGCATGCCTCGCGCCACACCTGCAGACCGTGAGGACAGAGGGGGACACAAAGAGTGCCCCCCATGTCCACCCTTTCGAAGGTAACCGCCCGGCTACAGAGTGTCGATCGAGAGGAGGCGTTCGTCCCCCGCCTGAGCTCGCGGCTGCCAGGGGAGCGAGCGTTGCCGGCTCAACGCAAGCCTGCCTGGTTGACAGCGACGAGGGGATGACGACTGTGCCGAGAGAGCGCATTGCCGGGGTCGGTGTGATCGCCGAGCGCGACCGTCGATGCTCTCGGTGCGGCTGTCGTCTCAGCCGCTACAACCGTGAGGCCCGGTGCAGTGGATGCCTTCGGACCCCTGGAGATTCGCCCCTGGTGCCACTTCGCGTGCTGCCGGAAGTATGGACGGATGTGCGCGTCCAGGAGGCGCTAGCAACTCGGGACTTCGGAACTCTGTGCACCCTCGTACGTGAGATCGGCAACTTCCGTCAAGATGACATGGTCACGCTAACCGGGTTGAGTCAGGGGTTCCTGTCGATGCTGGAATCGGGTGCGCGTCGCCTCACGAACATCGACAAGATCGTCTGCATGCTCGATGGCCTACAGGCCCCACTCGAACTCACTGGCTTGGTCTTGCAGCCACGGGCTAACGCGACTCCGGCCTGCGGAACCGGTGCCGACCTCGGCTCGCCAAGCTGGCGTACGCCTTCACGGTGCGACGCATTACCAGAGTGATATCACGGGCGTGATGTGCCAACTCCCGTCAGATCAAGCAAAGTTGCCGTAGCAGGCTGAACCGCCACGGCCATGTGGATAGCCGTTGTTGCACCCGTGGAATTTTCCTTCTTGCATCAAATGCGTAGTCGAGGAGCTTCCTATGGACATGGGCTCGGTGGAAATCTCGAGCGAGGAAGAGTGCGCCGTAGGATGGATACCCGTCCATGTTGACCGGTCGGGACGTTCGCTCTGGCACGTACCAGGAGCGGGAAGCGCGGGGACGAAGGCTGCAAGGTACGTCAAGCGGTGCGCCGCTCTAGGCCCGTATGAGCGGGAGCGGCGCGCGTTGCAGCAGATGCCGGACGGTCATGCTCCGCGCGTGTTGGGGCATCGCCGCAATCCACCGACATTGGTCTTGGAGGAGCTCCCTGGCGTGAGGCTCGACGACCCAGCGGTCGGCGACCCTGCCAGGTGGATGCAAGTAATGCTGGAGGTGATGGTTTCCTCCCTAGGTCTTCCTGGCCCGTGGCCTGATGACCCGCCGACTCAAATCAGTGAGCTGCAAGTCGAGTTGGGCGAAGCTCTCGCCTCTCATGCGCCAGCCAGTACCCAAGCACTTCGCAGGGCGATACAGGACCCGGTGCGAGTTCCCTGCCATGGGGACGCCACCCCTCCCAACGTGCTTGTCGATCCTGGGCAGCTGTGGGCGTGGCTGTTGGATACGAGTTCTACGGCCCCGGAGATCCACTGCATGATCTTGCGGCCTCATGCCTGACGGCTTCTGGCTGTCACCGTGTGCTTCTCGAACCCACTGGGCGCTCCGGCAGCGCACATTCCTGGCCATGTGGGGACGGAGCCAACCGAGAGGGGAGCAGAGCCAGTTGCCCCGCAACCCTGTACCCCGCATGCCCGAGTGGCTGGGGCGAGGGAAAAGATCGCACAGATTTTCGCATTCCCTGTTCAACGAGCAGTGGATCATGCATACGGTCTGTACCAGCGTGTGTCCGATCAGTCACCCCTGGGACGGTGTAGCGCAATGCAGACAAGCCACCGCACGTTGGCGAGGACGCCAACGGTCGCGAACAGCAGCCTCACTAGCGCGCCGATCCACAGGGCTACACCGAGTCTCAGTCGAAGCCGCACCTCCAGGGAAGCGCCCCGGCATCTCAATTGCCTTCAAATCAGTCCTTGCGCTAGGGGAGAACATGTTCACTCAGCCGAATAGACGATTCGAGCAGGCAGAACTTGAGCGGGCCCGTGTGGACGACGAGCGTGAACGCGCCGTTCGCGCACTGACCCTACTCCTTTCCCCTATTGCGCTGGAACATGTACTGCGGCGCTTTGGTGACCGCGAAACTGTCTTGACTGACCTGCCACCCCTCAAAGCGGCGATAAGATTTCAAGACACGGCGTTGGAACATGCGAGGGCTCGACAGCTGTCCGCCGAGCACATTCGGAAGTTGGCTGCAACCATAGCGGCCGACCAGACACCCCACTCAGCACCGGCACCTGAACCTCTATTCGACCGCGCCATCTTCATTTTCGGCTTGCGCCGCGGCGCGAACCACGCGATCTCGGAATGGCTGCGCGGCCACTTCGACGACTCAGAAGTCCGCTACCTGAACAGCGCCGAGATTTCCCTGTTCGCGACAAACGGAAATCTCCTGACCGTTGACCGCGACAAGTACACCCGCATGACCATCGGCTCTCAGGAACGCACCCTGATAGTCGGCTATGAAAATCTCGATCCGACAACATTCCCTCTCCACCACAACGCGCATGTAGCGCACCGCTGCGACGTTGTCGTGGTCCTCCGGGACTTCCCCAACACGGCAGCCTCTATCGCCCGGCAGGCGCAGTCCGACCCTGCCTTCGCCTATCGCTACCGCATCCGCGATCTCCTGGACCTGTGGAAACGTTATGCCGGCTACCTCAAGACCAGCTCCTTTGGCTACACGTACGTCGCCTTCAACTCCTGGTTCAGCGACGCTGGCGAGCGGCGAAGAATCTCCCAGACCCTTGAGCTGCAGCACTCCGATCACGGACTGAACAGAGTGAGTGCGTACGGCCAAGGAAGCTCGTTCGACGGCCTGCACCATGACGGCCGTGCACAGGGCATGGCGGTCCTCAACCGATGGGAGACGATGCTCGACGACCGCCTGTTCCAGTTCCTGTTGCTCGCCGATGAGGAATCCCTGGAGATCAATGAGCAGCTGTTCGGCGGCTTCCCATACGACCGAGCCACTCTGCTGGACCGCTGGCGTGCCGGAGGTGCAGCCCGGTGAAGGTGCTCCATGTCATCAAGGAACTGACCAACGGCGGCGCCAGCATGGGGCTGCTGCGGATGTGCGTCGGCGGCCCCGCCAACGTGACTCCGGCCGTGGCCTCATTGGTTCGACCTCAACCGGAACACAGGGCGACGTTTGAAAGAGCAGGCGTTGAGGTCGTCGCTGGGGTAGAAGCAACCTGCACCGCTGCGGCGGCTGCGGACGTCGTGCAGGTCGAATGGTGGAACAATCCCTACGTCAACGACTTCCTGGTCAACACCGACGTGTCTGCCAGCAGAATCATTCTTCACTCCCGCGGCCATTTCGACGCACCCCGGATGTGTCCCAGCGCGAGTTTGCTCTCCCGCGTTGACGGGTGCACCGTCACCACCCCGAGTGCGGCAGCGAACCCGCAGTTTGAGAGGAACCGTCAGCTTGCCGGGCTTCCTCCCGCGCGCTGCGTCTTCTCCGAGGCCGGTCTAGGGACAGGCACGCCCCTGAGCGGCACTCCCCGCGTCGGCAAGGGCCATGGCAGCAGGATCACCATCGGCTACCTCGGCACGGTCGAGCCGATCAAGATGCACGCCGCCATGTTGGAGATCGCTGCACGGGTCATTCAAGCCGCGCCTGAGGTCGACTTCGAGTTCGCTGGCGACGGCCCACTGGACACCTACCGTGCAGAAGCTGATCGGCTCGGCCTCGGCAAGCGAGTGCGCTTCCTAGGCTTCCAGCCAGACCCCGCCGCGTTTCTGAACCGTCTGGACATCTTCTGCTACCCGCTCAACCCGTACACCTACGCAACCAGCGAGAAGGCTCTCCAAGAGGCGATGCTGGCCGGACTGCCGTGCGTGGCCTTCCCGGTCGGCGGGGTGCGCGACCTGCTCACGCCCGACAGTGCTCTGCTGGTCAGCACTCCGCGGCAGTGCGTGGATGCCTGCCTGGAGCTGGTGCGCTCGCGGGACCTGCGCCGTGACTATGGCCAACGGGCCCGGCACCGGATCGACGGCCTCGCCGAGCGCCGGGAGTGGCGTGCCGAAATCACCCTCGCCCGCGCTGAGGTGATGTCCAGGCCCGCCCGGTCCAGGCACGGTCTCGGGGTGAGGCCGGAGGATCTCTTCGATTTCTGCACCGACCAGCGCGCCTGTCCCACAGACGACCTGGACGCCGACCAACGGGCGGACGTCACTCGTGTGGCCGCTTTCGTCGATGACGACTACGCGGCATGGCTGGACTCCAAGACTGAAGCTCCCCTCCGTCCCTCCACCAGCGCAGAGAGGATCCCCTCATGAACGACACAGCTTCCGCGTTCCTCGGCATCGAAAGCGTTCCGTTCCCTCGACTCAGTCTGGACGAATTCCTGGCCTGGGGGCCCGACGCCATCATTAGGGCCGACGTTCCTGCGGTCATCGATGTCTTCCCGCCGGCAGAGCCCGGCTTCTACCGGAGCGCCGTCATCGAGAACCTCGGCGACACCAACGTGGCTCTGTTCACGAAGGATCGCACCAAGGAAAACGAAACGCGCGCCGAGGTCACGAAGATCCCCCTTCGCGATTTCTTCGAGAGTGAACCCTACAAGTCGAATACGGACGGCACGTATCGCATCGTTTCGAACATCAAGAATCAGCCAGAAATCATCAATGATCTGCTTGGGTTCGACACCGGAAAGATGTTCGACTATCAGGCTCCATTGAACTCGGCTAACATCTGGGTGAATTACGACGGACTTCGCGGACGCAACCACTTCGATGAGTTCGAGAACTTCAACTTCCAACTCGAGGGGCGCAAGCGTTTCATTGTGATGCCGCCGGGATTCAAGAACTACTACATCCGGTCGGTTCTTCGTGGCTACGCCAACACTTCAGAGGCCATCAGGGTCGACAACCCCGACATCAAACGCTTTCCCCGGCTGGCGGCCGCGCTTGCGCAGCGTCGAGACATTGTCCTGGAGCCGGGCCAGATGCTGTACCTCCCCATGGGCTGGTGGCACCAAGTCGACGGACTTGACCGAGTGAACATCAACATAAACTTCTGGCTGCGCAGCACAAAGATATTCCGTCACCCTCTGATGCTGGCCGACTCGCTCTACAAGACCGCGTTCCGCAAACTGAAGGGTTTCTACGACTATCAGCCTGAGCAGTCACCCATGGGCGGCAAGAAGTGACCGGGCGGAAGATGATCCAGCCGACCAACCGATTCCGCAACAACGAAAAGTCGGTTGACATCGGTAATTCCTTTTGGAAAATCTCGGAACGCAACGGCCTGGCTGGAATTGTTGCTGAACTCGACGACGGCATACTGCGGACCGGAATGGGTCACGAGTTCGTCAACTTCAGCTGCTGCTCGTACCTGGACCTCGATTCCCATCCCAAGGTGATCGAGGGCGCCGTCGCCGCGCTGCGCACCTACGGCGTGCTGGACCACTGTATTCCGCGCAGCCGGGTGCAGATACCGGCCCTGCTGGAACTGGAGACCTCGCTCGGCGAACTGTTCGCAGCCGACGCGGTCTCCGCCATCTCCGCCAGCGCGGCGAGCGCCGGCTTGCTCCCGCTGATCGCCTCGGGGCACGTTGGCGACGGCATCCGGCCCTTGATGATCTTCGACAAGAACTGCCATGTCTCCATGGCCCAGGCCAAGCCCGTGTGCGCCGACGAAACCGAGATCGTCACCTGTCGGCACCACGATCTGGACTTCATCGAGGACCGCTGCAAGGAGTACGCCAGGGTCTGGTACATCTGCGACGGCAGTGACAGCTTGGGCGGGTACGCCCCGGTCAAGGAACTGGCCGCCCTGCAGGACCGCTACGGCCTCCAAGTGTTCTACGACGACTCCCATTCCGTCTCGGCGTACGGAACGCGCGGGATCGGTTACGTACGCTCGACCAGCCCGGCGTTGGACGACCGCACCATCACGGTGACGACCCTGAACAAGGCATTCGGCACCAGCGGCGCGGCCATCCTCCTCAACGGGCACCCGAAGGAGACGCTGCGCATCATCGAGCGTTTCGCTGGCGCCCTCAGCTATTCGCAGCCGTTGAACACTGCAGCGGTAGGTGCCGGCCTGGCCTCAGCGGAGATCCACCGGACCAACGAACTAATCACGCTCCAGCGGCGGTTGCAGGACAGGATCGCGCTCTTCGACTCCCGCATCGCAACCTCCCAGTCCGGAAATACCTTCCCGATTCGGCTGGTCCCGATGGACGACTCAAGAGTGATAGAGGCGGGCCGGCGGGTGTTCGAGGCGGGCTTCTATGTCTCGCCGGTGTTCTTCCCTATCGTCGCCCGCGGCACAGCGGGGCTGCGAGTCATGCTGCGAGCCGGCCACACCCACCAGCAGGTTAGCGAGCTGTGCGCTGTCCTTGAAGAGGTCGGGGCCCCGTCGGCGACCCCCGTACGGCCGGAGACTGGTGCATGACCGAGATCGCACACGCCATTCTGCGTAGCATCCTGTACACCCCGGCTCTCTCTCTGGGCAGGGTGGTGGGGGCTTGGTCGTACGACGCCGACGTCCATCTGATCGACCTGGAGGACTCGGTCCCCGGACCGGCCAAGCAGGACGCCCGGGAGATCTGCCAACGGGCACTCGACCAGTCACCAGATCCCACAAACCTCGCTGTCCGCATCAATCCTCTGGGATCGATCGAGGCGGTGCACGACATCGCGATGCTGACCGCGGGCCGGACCAGGCCCGGGTTTGTCTTCATGACCATGGTCAGGTTCCCGGCCGAGCCCGTGCTGCTGCGCGAGACGTTGGCCTCGGCCTCCTGGCACCCGCAGATCTACGTGACCGTCGAGACCATCGAGGCGGTCGACGCGATCGACCGGATTGCCGCGGCGAGCGACGGGCTGATCCTCGGGTCGGCGGACCTGGCGTCCACACTGGGCATCGAGATCAACCAAGCCGGACTGCTCTCCGCCCGGCAGGCCATGGCACTCGCCTGCGCCCGTCACGGCATTGCCTGTATCGACACCGGGAACTTCCAGTTGGCCAGCCCGTCTGTGCTGGACGAGGAGATCGAGCATGCGCGGTCCCTCGGCTTTCACGGCAAGGGCACCGTCCACCCCAAGGAACTTGCTGCCATCAACAGAGCCTTCCGGCCGGACGAGGCCGAACTGCGGTCCGCCCGAAGGGTGATGGACGCGGTCCGCGCGGCGGGCGACGGCATCGCCCTGCTCGACGGGCGAATGGTCGGCCCCCCGTTTGTCCGGAAGGCCCGCGCGGCCTTGGCCAGGGGCGAGGCATGGGCTGCTCGGTTCGGCCCCGCCCCTGCCGCAGGGCTGGAGACGAACCGGGAAGAGGAGCACGCGTGACACTGCGGCGCGTTGGCGAGAACGAGTACGTCGAAGAGCACGGTGGTGACTACGAGGACTTCGAACCCGACATGGTCATTAAGCACTGGCCGGGCCGGACGATCTCGGAAGCCGACAACACCTGGCTCACCCTGCTGCTCATGAACCAGCACCCGCTGCACTTTGACCAGGCATACGCGGAGGGCACCGGTTATGGCCGAATCCTGGTCAACAGTTCGATCACGCTGGCTCTGGTTGGCGGAATGACGGTACAGGCGCTATCGGCCCGCGCCGTGGCCAATCTGGGTTGGGACCGGGTACGGCTAGCCGATCCGGTGTTCGTCGGCGACACCCTGTACGCGAGGAGTCGCATCCTCTCCAAACGCTGGTCGCGGTCCCGTCCGGGACAGGGGGTCGTGACCGTCGAAACAACCGGCACGAAGTCCACCGGGGAATCCGTCATCGTGTTCGAAAGATCTTTCCTGGCGTGGTCCAGAGACGCCCGCCCGGCCCGGCCGGGTGACTGACCCGGCCGGGCCGGGCGCTAGCCAGCAGTGCGTACAGCGTCGTACAGGGCAGACGCGGCGGCCGTGTCCTCGATTGCCAAACCGACTCCGCGGAACAGAGTGGTTTGCCCGGGGGCTGGTGCGGCCTCACCGTCCAGCAGCGCGGCCAGCTCGTGGAGGTGGCTACTGTCGATGAGGCCATCGGCGAGCGCGGACCGGATCTCGCCGGCATCCTCCAGTGCGTCGGCCTGCTGCTCCACAGCCAGGAAGGCTTTCGCGAGCAGCGCAGGCGCGACCTCGATGGCATCCTCGTGGGTGCCACCAATGACGTTGAGGTGGGCTCCAGACGTTACCCATTCAGCCTTTACCAGCGGCGTGTCGCTGGCGGTGGATGTGGCTGTGCAAATGATCTCGGCGTCCCGGACGGCTGTCTGCGCGTCGTCGCACACCGCGACGCCGACACCCGCGCCGAGCCTCTCCCGGATCCAGCTGGCGAACACCTCGGCCCCAGCCCTGGTCCGGGAGTACAGCCGGACAGAGCGGATGGGGCGAACTGCTGCCATCGCCCGCAGCAGTGCGCGGGCCTGTACTCCCGCGCCGATGATGGCCAGGTCTCCGGCTTCAGGCGGTGAACAGAGCCGGGTAGCCAGACCTGCGACTGCTCCCGTACGGACGGCCGTTAGTGCAGCGCCATCGAGGAGAGCAACGACCTGACCTGTCTCCAGGTCGATCAGGGCGACGATGCCGTGAATAAGAGGGAGCCCGCGGCTCGGGTTCCCCGGGGTGAGGGTGGTGATCTTCAGGCCCGCAACCCCGCGCTGTTCCCAGGTAGCAGGGCTGACCAGCAGCTGGGCCGACGGCGCTGGTCCACTCTGCAACAGGGTCCGCGGAGCGGTCTGCGCTTGTCCAGCCCTCAGCGCGAGCAATGCCTCCCCCAGCGCGTCGATGACCGCAGGAAGCAGATCGGTTCGCTCGAGCTTTGAGCCGTCGATCATCAACGGCGCCCATTTGGTCACAGTGCTACCTCGCCGCCGTCCACCGCGATGTCGCCGCCCGTCATCCACTCTGACTCGGTGGACGCTAGGAAGACTGCGGCGCCGGCCAGATCCTCAGGACGGCCCGGCCGTCCGAGCGGGATGTCCTTCCCCCGCTCTTGCCAGAGCTCGGGGTCGTTCTGCCACTGGTTGGAGTTTGCCTTGGTTGCAGTAAGCCCCGGGGAGATGGTGTTGACACGGATACCCAGCGGCGCCAGTTCGTAGGCCGCGCCACGGGTCAACATCGACAGGCCAGCCTTGCTGCTCTGGTAATGCGCCATGGCGCTCACGGCGCTACTGGCGCTCAGCGAGCTGATGTTGATGACGCTGCCTGGGACACCAGCGGCGCGCAGTTGGGCGGCGAACGCCTGCGTGGCGAAGAAAGGGAACCGGAGATTGACCGCCATGACACGCTCGTACTCGTCCGGTGTCAGGTCCAGAAACGCGGTCCGGGTGGCTGTGGCCGCATTGTTCACTAGGACGTCGGGAAGCCCTAGCGCCCTGGACGCCGCGTCCATCAACTGTTGGACGCCGTCAAGGTTGACGGCGTCCAACAGTATGTAATCTGCCCGCACGCCATGGTCGCGTAGTTCGGTGAGGGTCGACTCTGCCGCATCCTCATCACTCAGCGCGGTGAAGAAGACATCGCTGCCTTCGCGAGCAAACGCCGTCGCGATCGCTCGTCCGATGCCATTGGCGCCGCCGGTGACGATGGCGCGCCTCCCAGCCAGTCTTCCCATGGGCTATGCCCGCCTCTCATCAGATTTTGGGCGGGCACTCCACGTGGCAGAGGCTCAACCCGTTGACCAGGACCGACTGCACGGACTTGGTGATCAGCAGTCGGAACTTATTCGCCTGGCCACCCTGGAGTACAGGGGAGCTGGCGTAGTAGGAGTTGTAGATTCCGGCGAGGTCGAGCAGGTGCCGCACCAGGATTGCCGAGTTGTCCTCGTCGGCTGCCTTGGCAACCTTCTCAGGGAACTCCATGAGCCTCAGGATCAGGAGGGACTCCTGGTCACTGACGTCGAAGGACGCGATGTCGGCTGCTTCGGGCAGCGGTTGGTTGTACTTGCGCAGAATGGCCCTGGCCCGGCAGGCGGAGTAGACGACGTAGGGTCCGCCCGACTTCTCGAATGCGGTAATCGTGGGGGTCAGTTCGCCCCTGGCAATGCTGACGGTGCCCTTCATGTCGCTCTTGAGGTCGTTGAAGACCACTGAGCCTACGGCGAGTTGGCGGGCAGCCTGATCGATTTCCTCTTCAGCCATGCCGCCGCTCTCGGCCGTCTTCGCACGGTAGTACTTGACGGACTCGGCGAGCAGGTCGTTGACGCCGGCGACGCTGTCTCGGCTGGACAGTTTCTTGCCGGTCTCGGCATCGACGTAGAAACCGAAGTAGGTGTGCTTGAGCTTCAGCTCGTCTGGCGCGGCCAGGCCGATGACTTCGGCAGCCTGGAACAGCCGCGAGAAGTGGACGCGCTGCTCCTGCCCCACCACGTAGTTGATGTCGGTCGGGTCGAAGATGTCACGCCGCAGCTTGATCGCCCCAAGGTCACGGGTGGCATAGATGCTGCGGCCGTCGGAACGGCGGGTCACCAGCCGCTCGCCCCCGGGCAACTGGACCACGATCGCGCCGATGTCCTTCTCCAGCGAAGCAGCGGCCTTGGCCCGCGCTTCGGGGGTCATCTCCCCTTCTTCGACGGCGCGGTCGAGCTCGGTGACCTGGTCGTTCACCATCTCCTTGGTGAGCTCGAAGGCTGTACCGCGACGGACGGCCTCGTCGACCACCGTGTTTCCGGCGTCGAGGTAGAAGCTTTCGCCGATGATGAAGTCGATGTCGATGTCCAGCGCCGAGTAGAAGGACTGGAAGTCCTCCAGGCTCCACTCCACCATGCGCAGCCAGAGGGCGACCTCGTCGGCGTCCCCCTCCTCTAGCCGGTGAAACCGTGCGTCGGAGGCGGCAACGAAGCCCTCGTACGTCTTCCGGAGCTCGTCAGCCTCGGTGACCCCTGGGAAGTAGGTGGCGATGACCTCACGGTCTGGCTCGGTCAGGCCTTCCAGATCCGTTCCGGCGGCCACGGCCCGCTCCATCGTGCGCCTGATGGAGTAGATCGCCAGCAGCCGGTCGTTGTTCCGCATCCCCTCCGGGAAGAGAGGTTCGAACCGGCGATAGCCCTCCAGCATGAAGCCGAATCCGCCGAAGTCATTGATGTGATTGAGCCGGTAGACCAGTGCCCCGCAAGCCTCGTAAAGATTGCTCAGCACGTGGCCGATCATGGTGGAGCGGAGGTGGCCCGCGTGGAGTGTCTTGGCCACGTTGGGTGATGAGTAGTCAACGATCTGCGTGCGATCGGACCGGCTGTCGTTCAGGCCGAACCGGCTGTCCAGGTCGATGACCGACTGCACGGCACTCAGGTACCAGCTGTCAGTGAGTCGGACATTGACGTAGATACCCTTGTGGCTGACCTCGCTCACGACATCGCTGAGCGCGGGAGAGCGTAGCGCCTCGATGATCCACGGCACGTGTGTGGTGATGTACTGCTTGGGGCCGCCTTCCTTGAGCAGGCTGGTCAGCCGCAACGCCACGTCCGCGCCGAACCGCGCACGGTCGAGGATGTCGATCTCCCAGGAGATCTCGGCGCGCCCCGACGTGTCACGCAGCGCCTGAGTGATGCGCGCCCTGAGGTTGGCCAGCGGATACTCCCCGGCGGCAGGAGGAGTCGACTTCCGTCGTCGTTCCACGACGGCATCGCGCAATGCCACCATTTCTTGACGACGGATTTCGTTCTGCTTGGCCAACTCGTTCATGTGATCGATTCTCGCAGCGTGGCAATAGTCGGTATCGGAGGGGTTCCCGGTCTGGCCGCGCCCTGAAGTTCGGGCTGGTCAACTCCGGGCCGTTCCCCGCGGCGGCCCGTCATTCTCGCGCTTCGTGGTGTCGTTCCGCAGTTCCATGACGATATCGACGATGAGATCCTCCTGGCCGGCGACCACCTGCCGCCTGCCCAGCTCGAAGAAGACATCGCGCGGATCGACACCCCAGTGGGCAGAGATGTCAAGCACATGGTTTTTGAAGCCCGAGAATACCCCAGCCAGGCCGCTGACTATGCTCACAGAGTCGACTGTCGGCGGCGCTGGCATGAGCTCTCGCTCAGCCAGGTCGGCCGCGTCCAGGAGCGCATACAGGTCGATGCCGGTCGGAAAACCCATCCGCTCCAGCACTGGCACCAGGACTTCCAGCTGGGTGTTGCCGGCTCCAGCGCCGAAGCCCCGGGCGCAGCCGTCGATGATCCTCGCCCCAGCCTGCGCCGCAGCCACCGAGTTAGCCATGGCCATGCCCAGATTGTTGTGCCCGTGGAAGATCATGGGCACGTCCACGGCCTCAGCGATAGCGGTGATCCGCTGGGTCACGTCGGGGGGAAGGTAGTGGCCGGACGAGTCGAGAATGCCCACAGCTTGCGCGCCGTACTTCACGAGAAGAGCGCACTCCTCGGCCAGTCGCTCAGGGGTAGCCATGTGACTCATCAGCAGTACGCCGTGTGCCTCCACGCCCGCGTCGCGGAGAAAGCCCAGATGGCGTTCCGTGAGGTTGCTCTCCGTGCAGTGGGCGGCGATGCGGACTACGTCAGCGCCGTGCGCCACGGCCTTCTGCAGGTCCGCGGTGGTCCCCCAGCCGGGCAGCATGAAGGCCGCCATCCGGCTGTTCGGCATGGCTTCCCGCACGGTCGACAGCATCTCGTCGTCGCTGAGCTTGGCCCGGCCGACCTGGAGGGAGGACGCACCGAGACCGTTACCGTGGCCTACCTCGACCACTGGGACGCCGGCGGCGTCGGCCGCCGCGGCATAGCCGCGTATTTGGTCACGGTCGAGTTGGTGGCGCACCGCGTGATGGCCGTCCCGCAGAGTGGGATCGTGAATCAGCACCCGCTGGGGATCAATCGTGACGTTGCCCGTGACCTGGCTCACGACAACTCCTTTGTGGCGCTCACCAGTTCCTGGTTTGCGGCGCGCTGTTCGGCGATCAGGACGGCGGCTGAGTTGATGATGTCCAAGTTTCCGGCATATCGGGGCATTCGATCGCCTGTAGCTGTCACTTCGACCGCGATGAAAACCCGTTCGTCGGTCACTGTGCAGGCCGTGACCTTGTATCCGGGAACGTAAGTGCGGACCTCGTCAGCCGCGGCGGCAACGAGCTCGCGGACCGGTTCGGTAGCAGCCCCGGGGACCAGCACGGACATGGCCACCCTGAATGTTGCCGGTGGCCGGGCCGGGCTGAGGTTGACGATCGCCTTGACGTCGCGCACGCCGGTAAGGGCACGGACGGCGTCCTGGGTTGTCGCGATGTACTCATCCAGGTTGAGGCGGGTGGCTCGGCCCACGCTGGGGCTGGCGGCGGTGGTGACCACCTCGATGTAGTCCGGTGCGTACCGCCGAGCGAGCGCATGCAAGATGGGGATGGATGCCTGGCCGCCGCAACTGATCAGGTTGACGTTGCCGCGCATCAGCGCGTCGGCCCCGTTCACCGTGGGGATGACCATGTGCCCGACCCTGCTGGGAGTGAGATCGACAAGCATCGTCCCCAGGGGTTGGAGCCGGGCCCAGTGCTCGGCATGCGACATCGCATTAGTGGCATCGAAGACGATGTCGAACGGGCGGGGAGCGTTGACCAACGCGTCGATCCCGTCAGCTGAGGTAGGGCAGCCGAGACTGGCCGCGAGCCGCAAGCCGCGGGCCGGATTATCGCGCCCGACCACCAGCCGGCAGTCGAGGAATGGGGACCGCTTGATCTTTGTGACCAGGTCGATGCCGATCACCCCGGCGCCGAGGACGGCGACGTCCAATACACGCCGGGTCATGAGCGGCCGTCCTGATCGTCGGTGAGCAGCAGCCGGTCCGCGAGTAGATCATGGACGATACGCACGGCCGCGGCCCGTTGCTCTGGCTCCGAGCAGTGCAGCTTGAGCAGATCACGAAGCGAGGTCGCTCCGTCAGCGTCCGCCAGCAGCAGGAAGACGGGTAGCGGGATGTCCTTAACCAGGCCGCTCCGGGCCCGGCTAGTCAGCCGGTACTCCGGCCCGTTCTCGCCCACGCTTGCCGACAGTTCCACGCCCGGCGCGCGGATCAGCCTAGACGCCTCAACACCATCGGACACTGGGCTGACTGGGACCACGAGACGGTCCTCGATCACCAGCGCGTCCATCTGAGTGGACAGCAAAACGTCGATCGCCTGCGACGGCGTCTCAACGATCGGTTCACCGCGGACGTTCATGCTCGTGTTGACCAGCACCGGTATCCCTGTGCGCTCACCGAACGCAGTGAGCAGGGCATGCCATCGTGGATTGCGGATGTGGTCGACGGTCTGTGCGCGTGCCGATCCATCGACGTGCGTCACGGCACCGAGTCGATCACGCCACTCCGGACGTACCTGCACAACCCTCAGCATGTAGGGGCTCGCCTTGTCCGGTCCCATGTCGAAGAACCTGTCGGCGGCTTCGACGGGCACGACTGGCGCGTAGGGCCGGAACTCCTCTCGGTACTTGATGGAGCGGTTGAGGTGCTCCCACATGGCTCGTTCGAAGGGAGCGGCCATGATGGAGCGGTGGCCCAGCGCACGAGGCCCGAATTCCGAGCCACCCTCGAACCAGCCGATCACCTGCCCCTGCATAAGACGCTCGACGATCTGCCGCTGGTCATATCTGCCAGTGCGGAGGCAGCCGCTCCACCGGTTCAGGGCCGCGTCGAGCTCCTCGGCCTGGTAGGACCTGCCAAGGAAGTCATGGCTGACAGAGGTCCCCTTAGTGTCACCAGTCAGCAGATAGTGAGCCGCGGCCGCGACACCGATGGAAACCCCGGCATCGTGGCTGGCCGGCATCGTGTAGAAGTGTTGCACTCCGGACTCGTGAACGATGCGCTGGTTCGCGACGCTGTTAAGCGCCACACCACCGGCGTAGGCAAGGTCGGCCTCGTTTGTCAGAGCCAGGACTCGGGAAGCACGCTCGACGAGCGCGACCTCCAGATCAGCCTGCACTCTCGCGGCAAGATCTCGATACTCCATGGGCGTGCCGCGCCGGTTGGCTCGCCTTAGCTGCTGCTTCCATTCGCTCGTAAAGCGGGATATTCCCGAGTCGTCCCGTGTGAGCAGACTCTCTCCGAACCTGGAAGCCTCGCCGTACGGGGCGAGGCCCATCAGTTTTCCTCCCTCCTGCCAGTCACCGAAGACGTACTGGGAAACAGACGCGTAGGTCTCTCCCAGGGACGACGAACCGCACATGGGATGGAACGATGCCGCTACGCCGCGATCGACCAGGCGATAGCCGGAGCGGTCGAACACATACGCCGACTCGACGTGATAGGGCGGCCGCGGAACGGGCATAGGTCTGTTCACGTATGCGGCGAACTCTGGACCACGCAGGAGAAGGTCATCGGCGCCGATCACGCTTCCCCCGGAACCATCCACCACCCACACGGCTGAGTGATCGAAGGGGCTGGAAAAGAACGTGGCGAACGCGTGGGCCAAGTGATGGGAGACGAACACCGAGCGTTCACCGACTGGGTCGAAGAGGTCGAAACTCTCGTCGGCGAACGGGAAGTTCAATCCCACCTGAGTGGGCACAAGGTTCTGAGTGTTGAACGCGAACAAGTCGACGTCATTAGGAGTCAGGCCGGCCGCATCCAGACAATAGTCTGCGGCGGCGCGCGAATTGAGGAACGGGCGGCCGTCACGTTTGATTCGGGTGAGGCGTTCGAGCTGGATGGCAGCGACAATCTCGCCGCCGCGCAGTAGGCAGGCCGAAGCGTCGTGGCTGCATGAAATCCCGAGAACGACGGGGCCTTCTTTGACGTGGCTGGACACCATGGAGGGCATTACCGCCTAGGGCAGTTGGTGGTGAGGAGCACGAAGAGGGAGCGTCGACCCGTAGCGCGATGTCTGTGTTGTGCTTTTCGGCTGCGAGTAGTAGTTCACGACGGCGGCAAGCCTGTCGTGGTCAGAACGATTCTGGGTGCTGGCGTGAACGGTCATGACGTCCAGGAACAGCGCGTCACCGGGCTGCATGATGGCTGGGCGAACCTGACTCAGATCCAGCTCCTCCTCTCGCACCTGGTAATCGTCCAAGTCTTCGTGCGGTAGAAGTCGTCTGTGCGAGCCGGGCAATATTTCGATCCCGCCGCGCTCTGGCGTTGCAGGGTCTATCGCGCACCAAAGTGTGACCTGGCGGGCCGACATGTCAGTCCAGTAGGCCAGATCCTGATGCATGGGCTTACGGCGGCCGCTTCTCGCTGGCTTGAAGATGAGCTTCGAGGAGTGGAGGTAGATTCTGGGTCCGATCAGATCCTCCACGTAGTCGAGCACGCGAGGGGAGCTGAATATCTCCCGGAAGCCGGAATCATTGTCGAAAGGCGCTGGAGCCCTACGGAGTACCGGTGCCGAGTTCTCATCCTGGTCCCAGGCAGTGCTTTCCTGCTTCGCAGCGGGTGCCTGCACCGTCGCGGCACGCGCGTAGTAGTCCTTGATGTAGTTCAGATCGCTCGGGCTCAAGAGGGCCGGAATGATGCAGTATCCGTCACGGTTGAAGTGCTCGATCTGATCAGCAGTGAGAGCTTTGAGCGTCATGCGACTGTGAGTGCTGATGGTCCCTCCAACGGTCAACGGGCTTTCCCATAAAGGGCGTTCAGTGAGACGTCCATGGATCAGATTCGGCCGGTCGGGCGTTACTGCCGCCCAACTCTGCGCTCAGATAGTGAGCTTGGCAAATCACGCAAGTGATATTGCTGCCGGAGCTGCCGGTTCTCTATCAACGGCTCGCGGAGTGAGTGAGGTAGGAAAGCGCCATACGAGAATCGAATCTCCTGGTCAGGCCGGTGTGCTCCGCTGGCCTATCAAGTGAGCGAGGTCGGCGACCGTCGCGGCTTCGAGCAACTCGTCATCACTGATCTCAATGCCGAGCCGCTTGCTGACCATCATGGACAACTCCACCATGGCGAGTGAGTCCAACCCAGCCTCCTCGCGGCTAGCCTCTGGCCGTATGTCGCCCTCCGCGAGATGGAGATCATGGATCAGGATGTTCTTGAGGCTGTCGTACACGGCTTCTCCCTGGAGTTAACGATGAGAGATGTGTAAGTGGTGGGACGACTACAACTCGCTGCCAAGCGGGACGCATTCGAGTTTGGGCCACACGACAGTGGTGGCACCCCATGTCAGGCCGCCGCCGAAGGCAGTGAGTAGGACTCGGTCCCCCGAAGCTAGGTCACCCCTGGCCGTCGCCTGCGCCAACAAGATTGGGACCGATGCCGCAGCGGTGTTGCCCACATGCTCGATGTTCTGGACCTGGCGATCCGGGGGGATGCCCAACTCTGATGCGACGAAGGAAGTAATCCGTGCATTGGCCTGATGTGCGACCAGTCTGTCGATCTCGTCGAGTCGCCAGCCAGCGGCTTCCACGGCGTCGGCCGCCGCGATGCTCATCCGCTCCACGGCATGACGGAAGACCTCACGTCCCTGCATCCGGAAGTACCCCTCGTGCACGGTGGCAGACCGCGGCGGCTGAGGTCCGGCTGCCTCTACGGCAATCAGGTCACTGAGCTCGCCATCGCTGCCCAGTACCACTTTCCCGATTGCTCCAGGCTCATCGTCAGTGCCTCGGCGCAGCACGAGCGCGCCGGCGCCATCTCCGAAGATCGGAACAGTGGTGCGATCTGCGGGATCCAGGAGGGTCGAAAAGGTGTCTGCTGCGATGAGTAGAACTCGTTCAGCAAGGCCAGCGGCGATGAAGCCTGCGGCTGTCGCCAGCCCGTATAGGAAACCAGAACAGACTGCAGAAACATCGAAGGCGGCGATCCCGGTCATCCCCAACCGCGATGCGACCTCGGGAGCTGTGGCCGGGCAAGATCGGTCGGGGGTCGTTGTGGCCAATATCAGTGCTTGAACCTCAACGCCGCCAGCAGACGTCACTGCTCGAGTTCCTGCTTCCACCGCCAGGTCGGATGTAGCCATGCCTGGGGGCACCACATGACGAGAAGAGATCCCGGTCCTGCTGTAGATCCACTCTGCTGAGGTGCCCAAACGGGCGTGGAGGTCTTCGTTAGTCACAACCTTCGGCGGCAACCAGTACCCAAGGCCGCAGATGACCGCTGCGTGGCCTGGTCGTCCAGCCGGCGGCACTATGCCAGCCATCAGAGGCTCGTGCCCGAGTAGTGAACGTTCCAAAAGATCAGTCGCAAGACGCTTCCTCTGCTGGTCAGTTGGTGATCACGCAGGTCAGTGTATGTTCACGTTCTCTCAAGCACCGTGCAATCGTGAAGTTCGCTCAAGCGGTACCTGCCACGTGCCCCCGGGGTACGGCGAAGGCGTCATAGGCGCTGAACAGAGACGATTACCGCCGTCTCCGCGAAGAAGAACTCCCCATGTGTTGCAGCCTGTTGGACCGCCATGTACCACTCGTCGATCTCGGCTACTTCGACATAGCCTTGCCCACGTCTCGCGGTCGCCTGCAGTGCTCCCCGAATGTCTTCGACCCGCCGACCGGCGTGACCATCCAATGACGTGGAGGAGGTAACGAGAGTCTCCACGTGCGTCAGAGCAAGCGGGGACGCGTTCGCTAGCCCGGGCAGCTTGCGGCCGATCCGGCCATCCGAACTGTCCATCCACGTCGGAGCGTCGTCTGCGAACGCATGGCAGACCCTCCGGTCGAGTTCGACGGGTGCACCGGAGATGACGAGGGCGTCGAAGTCCGAATGGGACAGCACTGCTCTACCGCCTGGCCGCAGGACCCGCCATATCTCCTTCAGAAGGAGCGCCGGATCAGGCAGACATTCGATCAGGTTGGACGAGATGACGGCATCGACGCTCTCGTCGTTAAGGGGGAGCCGATCTCGCAGGTCAACTGCAGCCAGTACGACACCGCCGCCATGGTCTTGCAACCGCTCCTGCGCCGTATCCAGGGCCTGCGCTGAACGGTCGAAGCCCACGAGCGACGCCGCAGGACAACGCCTACTGAACGCCTGCAGGGCAGGGCCGGCACCGCACCCCAGATTAACTACACGACCTTGCTCGGGAAGGTCGGCCAGGGCAATGAATCGGTCATGCAACGTCTCGTTCGTCATCACCATGAACCTCTCCTTGCGGCGGAACATGCGCGGAGTCAGGGCGATGCACCCCGCAGGCCCGTTCCCCGGAGTGCCTGACATCGATTGGGATCGGCGCGCGCCGAATGAGGCTCCAGTGATCGTACGCACCTCTCCGTAGTTCATCCCGCACTCGTTGTGATTGTGAAGTGGATCACTGTGGTTGGCCCGGCTTCGCGGCTGTGGGGGTGGACGGTTCAGTTCCGATAGACCTCGTCCTGCGGAATCGACAGGTCGAGGCCGAGGGCATTCGTCGCGACAGCAGCAGCGGCAGCGGCCTCCTGGAGTCCTGCCGAACCCCAACCAAGGCGATCAGGGGCGAAGTCCACGGGAGTTAGCAATCTCCGCAATCTGCGACAGCTGCCGGAATCGGGGCCTTGGCGGTGAAAGGTCGTGATGCGCGCAGCTAGGAACAACTCGGCATACGTCAAGCGCGCTGCCTCGTCGCGCACCTTCCGATAGCCGAGATAGACGGGTCTGTCGATGCTGACCCGAAATTCACGTCGGCACTTGCTGACTAGCGTTGCAAGGAAGTCATACCCCTCGGGTTCAGGTGCGCCTCCGGGCATATGGTGCTCTTCACTGCCCTCGCCGCTGCCCTCAACTCCGAGTAGTACGCGGCCAACAGCGTCAAAACAGAAGCCGTAGATTCTTCGCACGTCGGTGTCGTCCGGTATGCGGCGTGGAAGCCATTGGTGCGTCAACGTGGTCACGCTGTGCCCCTTCTCAGAAGTCGGCCAGATGTGTCACGGGTGCTGACACGAGCAGGTCGGATCGAGGTGGCTCAAATCGCTGCGGATGTCCACGCCCCGCTTGCGGTGGTGTTGCCTGCAGGGCGCCAAACCATCAACGTTCAACTTCGGGTTTACGGCGAACGCGACTGTAAGGATGCATAGTTGAGGCCAAGTGCACCATCTCCACCGTGATATCACCGAGGTAATATGAGCAGTCATGGGCCGGAGATTGGATGGCTGCCTGGCTGAGGCATCAGGTGAACTCGACGTCAAACACCGGGGCGCATGATGCGCACCAACGGGCTCAAATGGGACGCGTGCGCCTTCGCCCCATCGACAGCAGGCACTACGGTCTCATCGGCGAAGCCGTCGACCCATCCAGCTGGCTCGCGTGGCTGGCAGCCCGGCGTGATTGGACGGTCTGACCGGAAGGCGACCGTTGACAACCACATGGCTGGTGCTGGTAGTTCTCTCCCGGGACGGTTGGCGGCGCGCCGGCCGCCTCGACGTCACAGCAGCTCACTCACAACGTCGCACGCCACTCCGCCTCGACGATTCCGTAGGTCACGGAGTCCCGCCACGCATCATGAACGAATACGTGCTGCCTGATGCGCCCCTCCTCCACGAAGCCCGCGCGCAGCAGCGTCTTCTCCGACACCGTGTTCGCCGGAGACCGCGCAGCCCACACTCGGTGAAGATCCAGTCGGCCGAAGGCGACAGCCAGAAGGGCCCGCACCGTCTCTACGCCCAGGCCTTGGCCCCACGCATCGGGACGCAGAGCAAACCCCAGCGTTGCGGCTCGCTGCTGGTGCGGGTCCATGGCGAGACGGGCGAAGCCGATCAGATCACTAGTCTCCTGAGAGACCACAGCCAGCGCGTACTCCGTGCGTGGCTCAGTGCCGGACGCGGCGATCGCCCCCCTGACGAGAGCCTCAACCTGCTCGCGGGTTCGAGGCTCGAATGACAGGTACCGAGTCGCCTCCGGATCACCGTAGATCGCCAGGACCCCGTCGACGTCGTCCACGGTGAGTTCCCGAAGAGACAGTCGCGGGGTGGAGTGCTGGACCGGATACATGGCTGGGACTCTATTCGGCGCCCCTATCCGGGCAATGAGGGAGTGGGCGTCGAACTGAACACTTCAATCTCGGCACGAAGGTCCTTGGAGAGCTGGGCGGTGCGGGTCTCTGAGCCGGTGAGTGCGTCCTGGACGCGACGGACGCTGACGATGATGCCGTGATTGCGTTGTGCGGGTGGGAGATCGAGTACGGGGCGGATAGCCTCGGCGGCGCCTGAGAGTTCGCCGCTTCCTATGCGGCTCAACGCCAGGTTGGTGCGAGCGCCAGCCTCGTCACCGAAGGCCCACTCATCCTGTGACGCGGTCTCGTAGGCGCGTACGGCCTCTTCAGCATTCCGCTCCACCTGGGCTGAATGCTGTCCGAGGAGTACCTCCGCTTCGGCTACGTAGTACAGGTGGCGAGGGTTGGGAAACGTGAGGATTCCACCGATGCTGTCGAGCTCGTCTTGCACGGCACTCTCGCGCCTGTCTCCGGCACGGGAGATTGCGTCACCGACGGCGTCACGATCGCCGAGCAGAGCGTGGGCGCGGGCATCGAGGCACGCGAGCCAGGTGCTGGTGCTCCCCGCTACCTCCGCACCCTCGTGGGTGCCGAGTGCCGCGTAACGGACGGCGTCCTGCGGGCGACCGGCCCAGTACGAGATGAGGGACTGAAGGCCACGCACCCACGCTCGCATTGGATGGTGGTCGGCTTGGTCGGCGCAGATGTAGGCAGTCCGGGCCTGAGCCATCGCTGAGCGGGGATCACCAAGATCATGGCTGGCTTTGGACAGCATCCCGGCGGCCATTGCCGCTAGGAGATAAAGGTCCCGGGCCTGTGTCGGCTTGGCCTTGCCGCTCTCCAGGAGACGGTGTGCGAGGTCCTGCACCTCGATGAGGTCTCCGAGCAGAGAGTGGAGTGGAACGCGAGGATAGTCCGCTGCGATACGGGCGACTTCGCCTTGGATGTGGGCGAGGGTCTCCCGCCCGAGACTGTTGCCTTCGGCTGCTACAGCGAACCGGAGTGCACGATCTGCCGCCATTGCGACCTGCCTTCCCATGTGGTCCGAATCCGCGTAAGGGCTACGAGGATCGGTGAGCAGTACACGGGCCGACATCTGACCCGCGTCGCGGCTCAGCGCAGGCGGATCCGGCTGGACCGGAGGCTTCCCCTCGGCGAGTAGCTCCGCAATGGGACGCTTGAACATGTGCTCCAGGACCCGGCTCTGGTCCGGCTGGGGCTGTCTCTTCAGCTCTCCGCCCCACCAGCGTTCCACTGTCCGCTTCGATGCCGACAGCCCCCGCAGCCGCGGATCCCGGTCGAGATCCGCAAGCTCGTTGGCTGCCTGCTCAAACTGCGTGGCGAACGCTTCGTACACCTGCAGGTGTCGGGCCTTCATCAGATGCCATAACAGTGTGCTCATGGCTCCCCTGCCAGCGCGGCTCGTGTGCAATGACGGTAGATCCGACATGCCCCTACCGCATCAACTCCGGGCCCAAACCGACCAGATGACGGTCGAGGTGACGGTTGGCGTGACGGTAGGCGTGACAAACGGCGCGCCGCAGCAAGGTGAATGGCGGTTCCGACAACGGTAGTTACGCCGCGCCAACAGCGGCACTCTCAAACCTTCAGCTTCTGATTGCACTGCTGAGGCAGCGCACGGCCATGTACAGAGCGGTCGAACGCCGACCGTCTCGTCAACGGTCGTCTCGGCGCACGCCACCGGTACCGGTTCGCCAAGGAGTGGATGTCCGTGTTGGCAGTTCGTACCACCCAGGACCCTTCCGCAGGACACATGCGTCGCTGTGAAGGGTGCAGATGCCGCCTGAGCAGGTACAACGACGAGAGGCACTGCACGGCCTGCAGCCGCCGAGCAAGAGAGGGCATGCCTGTGGGCCCATCGGTGCCTCACCACGTCTGGTCGCACCCTGACATCCAACGAGCCCTCTTGGAGCGCGACTTCGGAACCCTCTGCCAGCTCGTTCGGCAGCTCGGAGCACTCCGGCAAGAAGACATTGTCGCGTTAACCAGCCTGAGCCAGCCGTTCCTGTCGATGCTGGAGACCGGAGCGCGCCGGCTCACAAACATCGACAAGATCATCATGCTTCTCGAAGGGCTCGCTGTGCCTAACGAACTGACGGGGCCAATGCTGTGCTCCGGGGCGACCGGCTCAGATGGCGAATAGAACTGCCCGGGTGGCGATGCATACCTGACTGCCTCGCCACCCGGGCCCTTAAATCTTGCATGAACTCGTCTACGGAGTCAGGCGGTTCGGGCCACGGAACAAGAAGGTGGCCTCGCGGATCGACTCCAGGCCGAGCATCACCATCAGCACCCGGCCAAGCCCCATGCCCAGACCGCCATGCGGTGGGCAGCCGTGCCGGAAGGCGTTCAGATAGTCCTGCAACGGCTCGGCGCTCATGTCCTTCTCTGCTGCCTGCTTGACCAGCACGTGATGCCGGTGCTCGCGCTGAGCCCCGGTAGTGATCTCCAGGCCCTGCCACAGCAGGTCGAAGCTCAGCGTCAGGTCCGGCTGGCATGCGGGGCGCATGTGGTAGAAGGGCCGGATGCTCGTCGGGTAGTGCGTGATGAACACGAACTCGTGCCCCTTCGCCTCACGGATGTGCTCCGCGATGCCACGCTCGCCCTCAGGGTCCAGGTCCTCCTTCGCTCCCTCCGGGTCCCAGCCCTTGGCGCGGAGGATCTGCTGGGCCTCGGCCATCGTGATGCGCGGGAACGGTGTCGTCGGCACCGTGGTCTCCATGCCGAAGGTCTCTCGAATCGCCTCTCCGTGTGCGTCGGCGACCTTGCGGATGGCGTGCGTGAGCATCTGCTCCTCGAAGGCCATGACGTCCTCGACGTCCGTGATCCAGGCCAGCTCCACGTCCACGCCCGTGAACTCCGTTGCGTGCCGGGACGTGAACGACGGCTCCGCCCGGAACACCGGCCCGATCTCGAAGACCTTGTCGATACCGGCAGCGATCGCCATCTGCTTGAAGAACTGCGGCGATTGCGCCAGATACGCGGCGCGGTCGAAATAGCCGAGCTTGAACACCTCCGCCCCAGACTCAGAGGCGGTACCCATGAGCTTCGGTGTGTGCATCTCCGTGCAGCCCTGGCTGTAGGCGTATTCGCGCATCCCCTGCTCGAGTGTGGTCTGCACGGCGAACAGCAGCTGTGCCGCTGGGCGCTTGCGTACGTCGAGAAACCGCCAGTCCAGGCGCTGCTCCAGCCCGGTGTGCTCGTCGATCGGCAGCGGCGTCTCGGCCCGGTTCAGCACCTCGACCTGCTCAGGGACCAGTTCCAGGCCGCCGAGGCTCACGATCGGGTTGTCGACCACGCGGCCCGTGACGCGGACCGCAGATTCTGGAGTCAGCCCCTCGAGAGCCGTCTCGATCTCGTCTCCTTCGCCGCCGCGCTTGTGGGTGACCTGCACCATGCCAGTGTGGTCGCGTACGACAACGAACTGCATCTTCCGCTGGAGCCGGAGTGTGTTCACCCAGCCTGACACCGAAACGGTCTGTCCGACGTGTTCTCGCAGTCCGGACACCAATACGCGGCTAGTCGTGTGGATCACCGCAGCCCTCCCAGGGGCGTCGTCGTGATCCCTTGGGAGCGTGGGCGAGAAGGGGACTCGCGGTGCCACCACGCTTTTGCCACCGCCAGGCAGCGGCGGCCTCATTCGTGCCCGATGACGGGGGCCAGTCGGCGGGGCATTGGACCCGAAGGTCGTTCCTCCCCGCGCTCAGGAGGGTCTTCACCAAGGGCTATGAGACTGCCTTCACAGCTACCGGCAGCTCTCTCGGCTCACGTGACCCTGGGCTACTTGTCTCCATCAACGCGTTGCCATCGAGGGTAGGAGGACTCCAGACGCAGCGGCAACAGGAATAGGCAGAGGCATGGCGCGTCCCTCTCACCGGGGAGCGACCGGCTCGCTGGCCCGCTTCTCCCGAGTCTGGTTACGCCCGGACCGTGCCTAGAAGTTGTACACCGCGAAGTCCGTCACGGGGCGGTACCCGATCCGCTGGTACAGGCCATTGCTGGTGGGGTTGGCAAGGTCGGCGAACAGCAGCACCTCCGCCGCGCCTGCCGCCAGGGCCGCCCTGCTGACCTCGGCCGTCGCGGCGCCCGCGTAGCCGCGGCCACGTAGGTGGGCCGGGGTGTAAACGGGGGCCACCCTGATCTGGCCGGCGACCATCGGGGTCATGCCTGCCATGGAGACGGGGGTGCCGTCCGGGGTCTCCCACAACGTGACTCGTTCTTGGGCGATGCGCGTGTCAGCCCAGGAGCCGGCCTCTGCGGACGCAGTTCCTCCGATGTCAGCGACGAACTCTTCGTACCAGCACATGAGTTGCTCACGGTCCTGTTCGCCAGCGATTCGGCCCCGGCCCGCCGGATGCGGCTCTGGCGGGGTCAGCGTGCCGAGCCGGTACAGGCGCTGCTGCTCGTGGAGCGTCGGCGTCGCGCCGGTGTGCCGCTGCCAAGCCTCGGCGAAGGCGGCGGCGGTGTCGCGGTCCGCGCTGACGCCGGGGACGGGGAGGCCGAGGGCGGCCAGATGAGCGGCGAGGGTGTCGGACTCGTCGGGGGTGAGGGGGGTGAGGTTCAGGCGGCGGGGCGGGGTGCGGAAGTAGGTCGCGCGGACCTCGCCCGCCCTCTCCAGGATGCCGAAGACGGGGGCTTCGGCGCCGTATGCGTGCGCTCCGCGCGTACGCAGCGCCTCGGTCACCGTCAGAGGGATGGTGTGCAGGGCGGGGCGCGAGTGCAGGAAGTCTCCTGCGCGGGCTTGGAAGCTGTCGACGTCATCGGTGAGGTGCCAGTCATCCGGGCGCATGCCTCATGATCCCGCGCGTTCACGGACTGCGCCCGTGGTTTTCCGACGGGGCGAGACGACGGGCCGCGGTCGGGACGCCCCCTCCCCCCAGTGACCCCGCCGCCTACTCCGGCTCCGGGTCCGTCGCCAGGCGGCCGTGCAGGTGCATGTCCCGAAACGCGTCGTGCCGGCCCGGTTCGAACATCGCGCCCCGCAGGGTCCCCTCGTACCGGAAACCACATCGTTCGGCGATGCGGCAGGAGGAGTCGTGGCCGAGGGCGTGGTCGAGTTCGAGGCGGTGGAGGCAAGGGCCTGTCCGGCGGATCGGGTCGCGAGAAGCAACCGCGCCTTATCGTCAGGCCGGAGCCAGACCCTTATCAACAAACTCGCGCACCAACTCCATGACCTCTACTCCGCTCAGCTCCCGCTCCCACTGCTTCTGCTGTCCGTGACCGTGACACACCAGCCGGAAGCGCATCGCTCCGTCGGTCCCGCGTGTGGCTTCCGCGATATAGGGGCGCTTCCTGCATCGTCCGTGCCGCTCGAATGTGTACAGGTGACTGCGCGCTACGTTCTCGTGGTGGCGCTGTGGGAGGGTTCGCTGCTCACGGCAGCCACGGCATTCCAGCAAGTGCGCAAGACCGCCCTCGCGGGTCAGGAAGTTCAGCCCAAGGCCCTCGTACGTGTTGCAGCTCGCGCAGAGCGGCCCACGTACGTATCCATGGTCGTGGCAGTGGTCCCAGTGGGATGCATGGCGGGGCTCGGTGCACAGCTGGCACAGGTAGCTGTCCGCCCGAGTGGTGCGAGGCACGGAGTCGTAGGGGGCACCCCGTAGTTGACCCGAGTATGTCTGGGACGAGGCCGCTGTGCATGAAGGGCAGAGCGTGATCCATCCACTGACGCTAGGCGTGCGCCACTCCCAGGCGTCCCCAGGTTTTCCGCACCCAGTGCAACTCCGAGCCTTGGCGGCCAGGTGCTCCTCGGCCTTCGCCCACCGGTCCAGCAGGTGCGCATAGGCGCGCGGGACACGCCATTCTCTGTCCGCCCAGTGCAGAACATCCAACGGCCTTGTGCACGCGATGGTTTGGCGGCCGTACTCCTGCGTGAACTGGGCCATGGTCAGCCCACAGGGCAGACCGTCATCTTTCAGCATCTGGCGCCGCTGGCACGTGTCGCCGCAGGGGCAGCCGTTGCGGTAGACCTGATTGAAGGCGGCGTGGGACATCCACCCGTGTACTACACGGCGCCAGTCGTACGGATCCCAAGTGTCCTCAACTTGGCGTCTGCGCTTGAACAGGCCCGCGTCCACCAGATCAGCACGGTCGAACTTCAACTCTTCCAAGGCTTGGCCGGCGCGCCGTATCTCTCTGTCGTCGAAGCGCCACTGGCCTTTGTGCTTGTAGCCGCGCACGGGGGCATCGCCGATGAGGATGTAGCCGTGCGCGGCGAACCGGCCGCGGGGCGCTTTGGTTAACACGTCAGCGTCAACAGGCACCGCGCACGTCTGGGTCAGATCCGCCAGGAGGTCCCGTGCCGACTTCGGGGTAATGAGCATGGCCGTGATAATGGCAGCGAGGACTGACAATCCGACCGTGCCGGTCCGGAAAGTGATGACGCCCTAGTAGCCGAGAAGGGCCGTTTGAGCCGCCAACCACCGAGACGGGCACCAGACTTCCAACCCTCGGCGGCGCGCCGAGTGCGTCCTGGAAAGCCGTGGAGACGTGCTTGCTGTGAGTGGCAGGATTGATCGCCATGGAGTGCATCTTCTGTGACTTGCTCCGTCGAGGAGACGCTCGCTGGGTCGAGCGTGGACCGGAGGCTTCAGCGTTCGCTCCTCTCGATTCCCTCGCGCCTGGGCACACCGTAGTCGTACCGAACGCGCACCATGAAGACATCTTCGACGCGCCGCCCGAGCAGCTCGCTGCCACCATGGCGCTGGTCCAGCATCTCGCTAAGACCATGAGGACGACTCTGGCGGCCACTGGCGTCAATATCCTCAACGCCAGCGGCCCTGCATCGGAGCAATCCGTGCGGCATCTGCACTTCCACCTGGTGCCTCGCTGGCCGGGTGACGGCTTCTCTACCTGGCCGTCAGAGACTTCCACGCACCATTTTGACGGGGACGCCATCGCTCATCTGGCTCATGCGGTGTCACTCGCACACCAGTAGGCGCCAGGTGCGGCGGGTAGGCGATTTCTTCGGAGGCAGCATCCACTTGCGTTCTTCGTCCCTATGCAAACGTCAGCTGCTCCGGGCGAGCCTGATCAGCGGAACAGGGCCGCGCACGCATCGAGGCCCGTGACCTCCACCGGGAGAGCCAGGACGGCAAGGTGATGACGCTCCATCTGCTCGAAGATCGCCGGCCCCTATGTTCATCCGGACGACCCGCGTGTGAAGCCCGCCCGACGAGCAGCGGTACAGATCGTGAAGGAGCTTAAGGCGGACTGAGGGCTGCACGGGAAGACCCCGAAGTGGCAAGGTCCCCGTCGCTTTCTGCGCTGGCCATCAGATCCCGGCATGGGGGTACTGGTGAGGCCCGCAGACGGGGGATGCTGCGGGCCTCGTGTCGCTCAACGGACGAAGGAGCTCTGACGTTCCAAGTGATCAGATGGCCAGAGCGGCACGTCCGGCAGCGGTGGTTTCGACGAGATCGGCTCGTTCACCGTTGGCCGGGGAGACGATACGGACGAACCTGTTGGTTTGTAGGCTGATCGAGGCGCCGTAGAGGCCGAGCTGCAGTTCGGTCCACGCCTCATGGTCACGGTGATGCTCATCCAGGCCAGGGGCTGGCGGGTGGATGATGTGGAACAGGTCGGACATCGCGACCGGGGCAGTGGACTCGTCGACCAGGCGCAGAAGCTCACGCTCGTCGTTACTCAACGTCATGAAGCCAGACTAGTGCCGCCGGGGATTCCGGTGGCGTCGGCCGCGAACTGTACGTCACCCTCGACTGTGACCATCTTCTACCTAGTGCAGCACGCGGAGAAGGAACGCCAACTCGGCGATCCGGGCCTGACCGTCCTCGGCCGTCAGCATGCGGCCCGAACAGCGAAGTGGCTGCAGCACGTTGGGATCGGGGCCGCGTTCAGCAGCCCTCTGAGGCGGGCCCGCGAGACGGCGCAGTTCATCACGGTGGCGTCCGGACTCCAGGTCCAGGAGGATGCTCGGCTGCAGGAACGGATGAACTGGGCCGACGACCAGCCCATCGAAGAGTTTCTCGCTGACTGGGCAGCAACGGTCGAGGGGCCCTCGCCCCGGATCTTGGACACCGTAGACACTGGATCTTGAGGATCTGGGAGAACGGAGTCCCTGTGGGGATGAAGCACTATCCGCCGGAG